>CAYYVO010000008.1:15272-15795 GCA_964475175.1 uncultured Dehalococcoidaceae bacterium
GACGGTTATCAACTCTTCCCGACAGATACTCTATGCCTCGAAAGGGAAAGATTTTGCCGAAGCCGCCAGGAATGCTGCCTTGAAACTGCGGGACGAGATAAACAGTTTTTTGTAAAGCACTTTTCCGGTGATGCGTGAACGATGGTCCTGGAGATAAAACTCGGCGACGTGGTACGCCTCAAAAAGGTCCACCCCTGCGGCGGCTATGAGTGGCAGGTCGTGAGACTGGGTGCAGATATCGGAATAACATGCATGAAATGCGGTCGGCGTACACTCCTCTCCAGAAGTGTATTGGAAAGCAGGATAAAGGAGTTCGTATCACGAGGGGAAGGCGGCGAGGCGGATTAGGGGCAGTTCTTCCTCTTTAAAACTCCGGCGACAGTCTTCACAAGCACCTGATAACGTTCAAGAATTGTCTTAATCCACTTGTGTAAAAGAGGCGCATAATGCTATGCTAATGAACGGAATACGGGGGCAGGGAAGGGTTGAAAATATAGTCAATCATGCCAGCGTAGCTCAGGGG
>CAYYVO010000009.1:0-4052 GCA_964475175.1 uncultured Dehalococcoidaceae bacterium
GGTTTCGAAGGTCCGTAACATAAGAGTGGACAGCATCAACATCGAGTTGCTGGTAGCCCTGTAACGTCATTTCCGCCTCGGCGACGACTCGGGTTTTACTCAATTCATTCTGCTTATTTGTCAGCATTCATTATTTTCCATACTAATTTAAAAAAGTGATTGCCATTTCCTCGTAATCTTTTCAACGTATTGGGGACTAAAGCGAGAAGTTACCGGAAAATTGTCACGACGTTCATAGGGCCAGCAAGCGTCAATGATTACCCTGTCATTAACTATCACCGGTTTCTGTCCAGGGACGATTATTTTGGGCCGTGCAGCCTTTGTCTGTATCCCGGTGATAATCTGGATATTGTCCAAATTTGTTCTACTAGCTATCGCCCAGAGCACGTCCTTCTCATTTGTAATATCGATATCATCATCCACGACTATTACATATAGTCCTGCGAAAGTACTGGCTCGACATGATGCGGCAGCTAATGCCGCTTGCTTGGCGTGTCCGGAATAGCTTTGCTTTATCGAAATTACCAGAAAGACCGGCCATATATATCCTAAACCGAACCAGACACCAGTTATGTCAGGGATACCGGCATATTCCAGCACATTCCAGATTTCCGCTGCCATCACCGGGATAGTGAAGGGGAATGGGATATGTGCCTTCCATGGCACGACACCAAGTATAATGGGATCGTTTCTATACATGATGGACTTGACTCGCATTACCGGGTGCCGAGTTGAATTGTAGGTTCTACGCCACTCACCAAATGCACCATCATCTCTCATTTCCATTTGAGGTGGGGGTGGTATCTCCCCTTCAAGCACTATCTCCGCTGCAGCCGGTATAGGCAAGTCCGTTATTTCACCCCTTATCACCTCAACCGGCTTACCATGTATTCCACCAGTAAAATCGTACTCGCTCTCACTAACTCCTGTGAGCGGGCTGCCAGCAGCCAGGAAAAGGACAGGATCCATGCCGCATACAACAGCCAAAGGGAAACTCTCACCCCGGCTATGGTGTTTCTCCATCATCATCGTTCCATGCTTACCCGGATTCATGCCGACACTTATCAGGTCTTTATCAAAGACCCTGCACCTGTAAGTTCCCAGGTTAATCCAGCCTTCATCAGGATCCCTGCTTATGACCGCACACCCGGTGCCCAGATATCTTCCTTCGTCAAGTTCGTGCCAGATTGGTGTTGGAAATTTAAAAAGATCGACATCATTCCCGGTTAATACATTCTCTTTTATGGGCCCATCTTTGACCTCAACGGGGGGCACCGGCTTGAGTTCTTTCAGTTTCCTCCGCCAGGCATCCACCATCGCCACACCTGACAGCTCTTGCGGGACCCCCAGCACCGATCCGGTACGAGGGTAGCTTTGAAAAGCATTACTCAGTACTCTGAAACCCTCGGGATAGTCCGGGATTTTATCGAATAACAGCGCCGGGCCACTCTTTTCTGCCATTAATTCGCTGATGGCGCCTATTTCTCGGTCCCAGTGTGCTCCTTCAACATGTTTGAGCTCTCCTATCTTATCTACTTCCTCCAGCCATCCTCTCAAGTCTTGATAATTCATATTTATCCTCCATAATACTTCTATCAGTTATTAATATTATTAAAGGCTGACTATGCGCATGACTACAAATTGGAAGGTCACCGGAACCGACTATTACCGAACTTTCCCCTGGCAGAGCCTGCCTGTTTAATAGATAACTGAATTTGCGCAGTTCAAGAAATCGTTATGTCATAGGCCAGGACGACCCGGATATTTGGCAGCAACAGCTAAAACCTCAGGATTATCAAGGGTTGTAAGGTGATCTCGATCATTGACCAAAACGTTACCGACATGGAATTCTGCCGTTCGAGTATCTCCTGTAATATGCATCCAGTATGGATATTCAGGATTAGGGGGTGGTGCCCCAATATGAAAGTGAATATTCGAGGAGTGTGAATGCTCAATCAATCGACGGTAAAGGAGATTCGGGCACTGGTGTGGTGCCACGGATGCCTGGGGATGCACCCCGGAATGCATGTGATCGAAGTCATACACGCGGTCACCTAAACGCTCGCGCATGAATTCCAGAAAGCGCTTTAAGGCATCAGCCTCGTTACCTCCTTCTATCTCGGTGATCCTGTTATTTTTAATAGTTAATCGGATTACCTCCTCAAAATACGGGGATATACCGATATATCTTGACCACCAGCTGAGCATACAATCAAAAGCAAAAACTCCGGAAGTTTCTGCTATTCTAATAGGTGTATGCACCCATTCCGGCCACGGTCGATAGGGTCCGGCTTCCTCGCGTCTTGTGAGGTACGGCGTTGACCACGAATGGTCAGTAGTTGGCGAGGCAATCTTGCCTTCCAGCTGTGTGCCGTTATAGTCGTTCAGCTGCCAGGTTAGACCTTCTTGATAGTATTTCAACGTCTGGTATCTGATTTCACTTACGAGTTCATAAGGGGTTTGTGCCCAGTCAGTACAGAGTAAAGGCGCTGTCGTCGCAAAATTACGCACCATGGCGAAGTTCTTCTTGGAATAGCATAGTTCCCGGAACTCCATGTTTTCTTCGATTACGATATCAAAGGAGTGATTGATGAGGACGTCACAGGCCTTTATAGCTGCCTTTACCACGGGTGGCAATCGCCAGGCATGAGGAATTGCAGGTTCATTGATCCAGAGGACGGTGGCATTGGCGCCTTTCAGCTCCACGGCAGTTTGAATCCAGGAGATGGCCAGTTCATCGACTAGATTATCCCCACCGTGGAGTCCGTCAATATGTGCAAGCAGCAGAACCTCTTGACCGGCCTGAATCCTGGCACAGTTATCGAGTAAATCATTTATGGCTATAGCAGCGCCAAAAGGAATTCCAGACTGATTTCCCATTAATTCTATGCCTCACATTCGTAGAATTATGGCTATTTCCCTAATACGATACCCACCGGATCTATTTGTTCACGAAGTATTTTAAGATATTCTTCGGGAGGTTCAGGACTTGTTTTAATTGTGTCAGGAATAATGATCTCAAAACCACTATTCTCCTTCACATTTTCTATACTTATACCTGGATGCAATGAAAGTAACATAAGCTTTTTTGTCTTCTGGTCGAAGCCATAGATACCTAATTGAGTTATAACCCTATAGGGACCTGTTCCGGCAGGTAATCCGGCTTTTTCTCTAGCGCCAGGACCATCTAAATAACCAGGACTTGTTAGAAAATCGACTTTTTCTACGAAGGTCCTCTTGGTTTGATTAGCAATTATTATTATAAGTCGTTGTGCGAAGGAAGCCACGTCATTAGCTCCACCACTCCCGGGTAAACGGACTTTAGGCAGATTGTGTTCACCAATAACTGTGGTGTTAATGTTTCCATATATATCCATCTGGGCGGCACCCAGGAATCCGTAATCAATGTATCCCGCCTGTGCAAGCGACATAACGTCATGCATGCTAGTTGCAGCTATACCTTTATAATAAGTCCTGGATTCTCCAACAGAAACGGGCAATTCAGGTATTTGAGCCCCCAAACCACCTGCTTCAAATGCTATGAGTAAACCAGGCGCAATCGTCCTTTGAGCTAACATCGTTGCGATTATGGGAAGTCCTGTGCCGACAAAGACGGATTTGTTATCCTCGAGAATCATAGCACCGGTATATGCCAAGAATTCCCTCAAGTTATATTTTCCGCTGACAGACATATCGTTATTATCATCCTTTTTATATTAGCTCTCTCTTGAATTCCGCCACGGAGCAGTCATCGGTTCTTGAAGGAATTCCCTCCGTTTTAAATACTCTAAACGCTCAGTTCCTACATAAGATTGTATATAATCCTCAAAATTGTCAACGCTTAAAACGTATTTTTTGAGATATTCATCCGTTCCTTCCGCAGTTTTACTCAATTTGAGCCATTCTGCTATCTGGTCTTCATCATAATAATACATTTCAGGCATCTCACAGGGGTGTGAGCCAAACGGAACTTCAATAACGGCATCTACAACGAAAAAGGAGATATTTGTTCGCCAAGGTTCTTTCCTGATAATTTCATTTTCTACTATTTT
>CAYYVO010000009.1:4062-15670 GCA_964475175.1 uncultured Dehalococcoidaceae bacterium
TCGGTAGTGATTATTAGTCTTCTTGCACATCGTGATAGTTCAAAGTCTTCTACTAGAATGCCGTCGATTTGAGCGTTGCCATAGATGTCACAACGATGCACATGAATAAATGCCACGTCAGGGTAAGCCGCAGGTATCAGATTGATTGGCTTCCCAGAGAAGGGGTCGGTTACTACTTTACAACTGCTGTAATCACCAGTGTCAGTACCAAGTAGATTACGGCTAGGAATAAAGGAAAGTCCCATCATAGCGGCTAGCCATCGCCATTGGTATCCAGCGTTGCTGGTTTCGGCGATTACTTTGCATTGGCCGCTTTCTACCATTCTTCTCGATGCAGGAGATAATCCTCTTAATTCATGGCCAAAGGAATAGGCGGCTTCCACTCGGTTGACACACCCTGAACCTATTAAAATATCGAGATCATGGACCGAAGTTTTACCAGCCATAAAGAGATTACGCTTCCTCTGCCTGATTATTTCATAAATTATTGCCATTGATACTCTTATATGCCCAAATCCTCCGCTTGCTATGAAATCTCCGTCATGCAAAAATTTGGAGACGGCCGCCTTGACGGAGGTAGTTTTATCCTTTAGCTCTCGAGACTTATTTTTTAGCACCCATTCCCGCGCATCATCAGGGTCATACCAGCCTATAAGCTCGCCTTTCCCCTCCTTGATTACTTCCATGCTATCATCTCCTTTTATCAGTCAGCACCTACAGTCATAATTATTAAGCCATCCACGATTAATATTCCAAATTTCTAAGTGTTATACCAGTATTTGTACCTTGAAGACACTATATAATATGCGGGGTATCTATATTCTCTGAAGATAGGAGCTAATAATTGACCTTTTCAATCCCCTTTAACTTGAGCATCTCTCTTACTTCGTCAGGAGTGGCAGGCTTTATACTCATTTCATTGGCTATTTTTACAATCTTTTCCACCTGTTCCGCACTGCTCCTGGCTAATCTGCCGTAACCTGCGTACAGGCTGTCTTCCAGCCCTACTCTCACATGACCGCCCATGGCTAAAGTGGCAGCCCCAATCGGTATCTGGTCTCTGCCGACAGCCGCTACCGACCAGCTAAAATCACCGAGAGTCTCTCTGGTACGCTCGTATACAAATACCAGGGTGCTGATGGTCGCCGGCATGCCGCTGAGAGCGCCCATAACGAACTGCAAATGCACCGGGGTATCTACATAACCACGGTCAATCATGTATTTCACGGCGCTAATCTGGCCTATATCCCATATTTCCAATTCGGGTCTGGTATTATTCTCCCGGCAGGCCTGACTGTATTCACGCATCATCTTGTAGGTATTTTCAAAGATAAACTCCTCACGTTTGAGAAATTTCTTCTCCCATTCAAATTTAATTTGATCTTTCATCCTTTCATATACCTGTATTGCAGTACCGCTTAATGACCCGCAATTGAGAGTAGCCAGTTCCGGTTTGAACTCAGGGACAACCTTGATTCTCTCTTCGGGAGTACCGGCACCGCCGGTTGTGATATTGATGACAACGTTGCATCTCTTCTTGATATCCGTTACGATTTCACGAAAGATAGGGAGACTGGGAGTCGGTTCCCCGGTTTCATCTTTACGTGCATGAACATGAACAATAGCTGCTCCGGCTTTCCAGGCTTTAACCGCGTCATCAGCAATTTGCTTGGGAGTTAAGGGAAGATATTTTGACATTACAGGTGTAGCACCTTGCCCGGTTATCGCTGCGGTTATGATAACTTTACGGAGAACTCTTTCTTCGGTCATTTTCCGTGTACCTCCTTCAAAGCTGCTACCCAGGCTCGTTCCCGGCAATCAACACGCTTACCGTAGCCGCACCCGGCTCACCGCCCTGATTATGAGTTAAACCGAGGCGTGGATTTTTTACCTGACGTTTGCCAGCCTTACCCTGTAATTGTTGATATATCTCATATAGCATCCTGAGCCCCGTGGCACCGATTGGATGTCCGAAGCATTTTAATCCGCCGTCCGAGTTCACCGGTAACTCCCCCTCTAAAGTATAAGTCCCTGCTTCGATGTCCTCTTTTACGTGTCCTCTCGGGCTAAATTGCAGGTCTTCCATGATTGTCAATTCGGTTATGGAAAAACAATCGTGTACTTCAGCGATACTCAGTTCTTTCCTCGGATTTTTAATTCCTGCTTCCTGATAGGCTGCTATTCCGCCACGGTATGTTTCCTCAACATGGGCAAAATCATAGGCCTGGCTTATCCAGCCTTCCCGTGGACCCTGGCATATCTGCACGGATTTAATATATATTGGATCAGGCCTGAACTTCTTAGCCAGATCAGCCCGCGTGATGATAGCTGCCGCTGCGCCATCGCTTACACCGCAACAATCGTATAAACCAAGCGGGTAGGCGATCATGGGAGCGTTCAATGCCTGTTCCAAGGTGATTTCCTGTTGGAAATGTGCCTTGGGGCTTATCGAGCCGTTATGGTGGTTTTTCACCGCGATCTGCGCCAGCAGCCTCTTTCCGTCTTCATGGGTAAGCCCATGCTTGGCGAAGTAACCCGTCGCCATCATGGCGAAAACCGCTGCGGGCGTCTGGGTAGTCAGACGATAACTCCAGGTAGCAATCGGCCTGGTCTGCGGAAGCCCAGAATAGCCTGTATCCTTCAATTTTTCCGCCCCGACTGCCAGAACAATATCATATGTCCCGGATGCAACAGCGTAGCATGCCGCTCTTATTGCTTCTGAACCTGTGGCACAGGCGTTCTCTACGTGTGTTACGGGTATATAGGGAAGCTTAAGAGGTGTGGCGAGTATCTGCCCTGTCTCCCCTGAGAAAACAGTGCCCCACCAGGCAGCCTGGATATCCTTTGGGTCGATCCCGGCGTCTTCGTAGGCTTCATAGGCTGCATCGATTACCATGTCCTCCAAACTCTGTTCCCAGTTCTCTCCAAACTTAACACAGCCCATGCCTATGATGGCTACTCTATCTTTTATACTGTCCATGTTCGTCTTTCTTTTAGCTAACACCTGGCGGGTTGGCATTTCCACCAGTAATTATAGATACCACCGACATAATAAAGCTTCCGGAAGGTCATCTCCACTTGCATACCTACCTCGACTGTAGCCGGGTCTCGGTCGGTCATATCGCACATCAGCCTTCCGCCGCCCTCAAAATCCACAAATGTCACGGTGACCGGAGGATCGACACTCTGTACCACATAATCGTGACTGAACGAAAATATCTTTGCCGGTTTATCGAAAAAAGTGTACGGTTCAAACTCGTCTTTTGTATGGCAAACCAGGCAAACACGCTGTGGAGGGTACTGCGGTGTACCACATTGCCGGCATTTTGTTCCTGTAAGACGTAACTCCCATGGTACTTCTCGCCATTGGGCTACCGGTGACGGCTGCCGCGACTCAATTGGTGGGCGCGCCGCAGGTTGTACCTGAATTAATTCACGCCACTTTAGATATCTACTGTAAGGGGTCAACATGCTTTTAGAGGACAAATACTTTTTTATACCTCTTCTATCTGCAAGGCGGGTAATTGAATCTGTTGTAGTCATAGCAAATATATCGCAGCCGTTCCCGTAACTGGCAAGCATTAACCTGTCTTTCTGCTTTGCCTTCTCCAGGGCGGCGACGAGACTCATCAGGCACATGGCAGTGCCTGTATTTCCCACCTGCGCATGTAGTACATCCTCAACTTGACTCTCATTAAATCCCAGTTTCCGGGATAGTCTATTTAGCTGACGCTGGTTAGGTGAATAGATAGCTACTTTGGTGAAATCTGCTGTCGTCAGATTTGTCTTGCTGAGAAAAGCGCTGATACAATCGGCCATTATTTTCGAATAGCCCATGTCCGAGGCGAAGCGGTCTTCCGCAGTGCGGACGTAAGTATCTCTATCAGACCTCCAGACATCCTGAATCTCATCATATTTGGTATAATATTGATCTATTGTAGCAATCAATTCCTTGCTTCCAACCAGAACGGCGGCCGCGCCATCACCGAACGTCATCTCGTCCGGACCGGCGGGATAGCCCAAACGACTATCTGCAGCGCATACTAGGATACTTTGCTGGTTTCCGCTATCAACAGCATCCATAGCGGATTTTAAGGCGTTTGAACCGCTTCTTAGAGAACCAGAAAAATCTATCGTTATTGCTTCTTGCGGTAAACCTAATACGGCGGCTATAGTCGCTGCAGTCTGTTTCTCTTTATAGGGTGCAGTGGTCGAGGCAAAATAGAGCCCTTCGATTTTAGCTGTATCGATCCCTTGAATGCAGTCTCTGGCTGCCGCTATGGCCATAGTAAGGCTATCTTCATCATAGTTAGCCACGGCCCTTTCACCCGTTCCTGCTCTCATTCCCCAGGCGCCACCTATCTCAGACCTGCTCAGTCTGTAAAAGGGTATATACGCTCCGTATGAAACAATACCTGCCATAAAACAACCTTGAATATTGAGTATTATTATCTTCCTGGATAGAAGATCCTGTATTATTTTTTCAGAACTATCTCGCCTAAACTGACATCCTTCATGGTTTTAACTTTAATACTCCTCGACTTGTACCCGGGAGCCTCTATTGTTAAGTTGTAATCTACATTATCAGCCAGTCCTTCAAACTCAAAATCACCGAAACCGTTGGTCTTCGTTGAGAGGTTATCTCCATTGTTGCTTAACGTCACGGTCAGTCCCACAGCTACTTCATCCACATCCCCATAGATAACCGTTCCCGAAATGAATTTTTTCGGCAGACCGATATATCTAACTTTCTCTTTCATTTCATACTCGGGGTGAAGCACTTCGGTGGCACCCGACGCCAGCAATTTACTCACCTCGCTTTCCGGGTCATCCAGGTCACCGAAAATGAGTGCGTCGGTAGGACACGATTCCACGCACCTCGGTACTTTCTCCCCTTTATCCAGTAAATGAGCGCAGAGTGTACATTTCTGGGGTAGCTGTTTCTCTTCGTTCCATTCAATTATCCGGTAAGGACAGGCAGTAACTATCTGTTTTTGCCCCTTCGCTTTAACAGGGTCTATTATAATAATGCCATCCGGACGCTCGTATACGGCCTTTCTCTGCGCTGCCTTTATGCAGGGGGCATCTTCACACTGCATACAGGTTACCGGTGTATAGGCAACCTTTACAACAGGGTATTGTCCTCTTTCTCTTTCGATGAGCCGAATCCAGTTCATACCTGCCATCGGCTGGGCGGCAGAGTAGCCCGGATACTCGTTACCGGCAAACTCATCGCGGCAGGCCAAGAAGCAGTTATAACAGCCGGTACACTTGGTAATATCGATTATCATTCCATATTTTGCCATCTGGTTAAACCTCCAAATTACATACTTCTACCAGGCAGGAATTATTGGCCATACCTGGGGCATTTTTCGATACCAGTCTCGAGGGTGTAAGCAAATTCATGCAGCCACCTTTGTCGATACTGCCGGGGTTACCCGGTTCCAGAGGATCATATTTGGCTCCGGCCTGGTAAGAATGAATTGTGCCGGGTCTAATCCTCTCGGTTACGAGGGAAATCCCCAGTACTGCACCCCGGTCATTATAAACCTTAACGATGTCTCCATGGCGGATATTCCGTTTCTCGGCATCTAGAGGATGGATGCGCACCGGCCACCATGAATAGCCATCCTTCTTGACGCGGTGTTGTGGAATATCTTCCAGCCACGGGTTCTTATTATCATGGTGGGTGTGGTAGGAAAACCGCACATGCGGCGTAATCATCTGCAACGGGTATTTCTTGGTCAGCTTCCTGGTGTTGTACCCTTCCCAACTCGGGATATAGCGGGGGAGTGGTGGTCTTTCTTTATCATTAGCGTCAAATTTAGTCAAACTCTCAGAAACGAACTCGATTTTACCGCTGTAAGTAGCCAGCAGGTGCGCCCTGTCAGTGCCAAGGTTAGGATTTAAGGGATCGGGGGTATCACAGGGGCGGCCTTCATAGAACCAGCGATTGGATACCGTAGGCTTATAATCATCAGGTAAAGGTACTACGAAATAGCCCTTCTTCTTTAAGTGCTCGTAGCTGATATGCTTGGGCAGGTCTGAGTATTCATAGATTTTCCTCATCCACTCTTCCTCGGAGTTGCCCTCGTCGTATTTCTCCAGGAAACCCAGCCTGTCGGCTAAGGCCCTGTAGATTTGCCAGTCCGGCTTGGACTCCCACAGCGGTTCAATGCACTTGTGCTGGAATATTATAACGCGGTGGTTAGTGCCGGCGTTGCCTTCGGCGTAACCGCCGGGAGAAGTCCACTCGGAAAGGTCCATATGCTCGAAGTTGGTCGTAGCCGGCAGGATAACATCACCGAACCTGGTCTCGCTTTGCCAGTGACAGTCCTGCATAACGACAAATTCCAGCTTTGAACTCTGGTACATGCGCACCCATCTGTTGGTATCCGTCATAGTGCTGATAAACGAGCCACCATGACGATGAATCATTTTTATCTCAGCGCCGTTCGGCCCCGGTTCGGGATAAGTCATCGGTTTAAGGTTCTGGTCGAAATACTGTCCACAGAACCCCTCTCCGTGCCAGTGAATCGGAGGATTTAAAATCGCCTCCGGGAGTAAGATGCGATATACTTTCTGAGTTACCGTGTTTCCGTCGGGAAAGGCACTATACTTGGCTACCGTTTTGAAGGCATCCCAGCCCGCCGATGCATAGCCAGGCATCTTGAAGCTGAAGTCCAGCGGGGCCCCCATACCCACGCCACCCCAGATGTTTACCCCGGGTTTGCCCAATCCCTGCATGGCAATAAGGATTACCATCAGCCTTGCCCATTCCGTGGCGTAGGCTGCACGGCAGGCGCCGCCGGTGCCGTACATAGCGCCGGTGGCCAGCATGGTCCTCTTAGCCGCCCATTCGTGGGCTAAGGCTGTGATGGTATGGGCGGGGACATCGCAGATTCTGGCGGCCCATTGCGGGGTTCTCGGTATGCCATCATCCTTACCCAGAATGTGTGCCTTGAATTCTTCAAAACCCACTGTGCGGTTTTCAACAAACCACTTATCATAGGTATCTTCTTTAATCCAGATATAAGCAATAGCCTCTGCCATGGCAGCATCTGTCCCGGGACGTGGCGCTATCCATTTTTCGCCGATATGAGCGGCGGTCGCATTGCAGTAAGGATCTATGAAGACTCTCTGAATGCCCAGCTCACGCAGCCAGTGGCGCCAGATTGTCGTATCCTGGGCGCAATAACCGCCGGCGCTGGTGTTGGGATCGACCGACCAGAACATGACTTGCTCACAGTTTTGCAGACCATCAGCCAGGATATCGAAATTGTCGGAATGCCCCAGTTTCCAGTAATAACCCCAGGCATGGATCGCACCCCAGTGCCAGCCTTCCCAGCTATCGGGATTATCCAGCAGTTCGGTATATCCTAACATGTTGTAAAAACGGGGATAAGGGCCCATCTTGTAGTAAAGCAGACCCCAATTATGATGTGAAGAGGCCATCGCCGTAATAGCTGCAGGACCGTATGTCTCTCTAATTCGTTTAATTTCACCGGCAACTGTATCCAGGGCTTCGTCCCACGAAATTCGTACGTATTCGTCTTTCCCACGTAATTCGGGATGTCGTTCCCCGTTAGGGTCAAAGTGTTTCCGACGGTAAGGATACTTGATGCGGTTTTCAGAGTAAATTCTCATTCGTTCCCCGACCACATAAGGATTGAGGGTAGTACGGCGAGGATCGGAAAAACTCTTTCCCTTTGCTTCAATAGTCCATCCTCCTCCATCACTCTCATCGAACATGATAGGGCGCATGCGTTTGATTACACCATTTTCAACATATACTTTTACCGGACCACCAACCGTACATTGTGTGAATACCTGTTCTGCCATAGGACCTCTCCTTATTGAAATAACCTATTACCTTCTGTCACGATGAGACTACGCCGTATTTTTACTGCTTTTTTCATGAACTCGGTTACCTTAAGCTAATCATGATTGAATCTGGTTTGTAAAGTGGAAATTTTTATGGCGAACCGACATCCAATATTTTAATTAATTATAGCATTTTCTATTTCTTCTTTTCCGTATCCGTCCACTTTGATTTAATATCATCGAAGTGGTGGTGCATTGCCGTCAGGTGGTTGCCGAAATTCTCCAGGCCGATTTGCAGATGGAAGTCATCCTGGAGAATGCGCTTCCAGGGGCGAGAGGTAATCGTGTGCGTAAGGCGGCGGATAGGCCGCGGCTGCTTCATAATTTGTTCGGCAATCTCCCAGGCACGGGACAGGAGCTTTTCCCTCGGGAGAATTTCATTCACCAGGCCCCAGTCGAGACAGGTCTTGGCATCGACGCCGTTGACCATGAACATCATGTAGTTGCCGCGCTTGAGACCGCAGATCGCTTGGATAATCAGACCCTGCGCATCGCCCGGCACCGTCGCATCCCCGAAATGGTCATCCCGAAGTACGAAGTCCGGAGCGCAAAGTGTGATATCGCTCATGAAGGCGTTTTCCCAGTGCAGGCCGGGGCCGTTGATGGCGCCGATGGTGGGTACTTCAATATCATTGATCCAGTTATCCACGACTTTGCGGGCGTCGTGCCAGACGTAGTCGAAAATAACGTTCTTATCGGGATTGTCCTCGGCCTCACGGAAAGATTCGGAATCGAAATCTCCGATCCAGTATGGGTCAGTGGAGGTCAGGATAATAACTTCGTTTTCCGGGTCGTGGCCGATAGTGGTCCAGGCCTCCGCCATCGCCTGGTGCATTTCGAAGCTCCATTTCACGGGACCACCTTTGGTATGCAGGCGCACCTGCAGGATGCCGTTCCTGCGCTCGAAGGCCATGTGCTCGGCGTAAGTTTTCTTGTAATCCTCAAGTTTCGGGTACGGAACCGGTTTCGTATTGGTCATTTTTAGGCCTCCTAATATATTTATTTTTTATGTATGTTGTAACGATATAATATATTTACGCTTCCCATTTACATATTTCTACCAGGCAAGAATTATTAGCTTCTCCCGGGGCATTCTTAGAAACCATCCTGGACGGCGTCAACAGATTAATACATCCACCTCTGTCAATACTGCCCGGTTTCCCCGGCTCCAGCGGATCATATTTGGCCGCAGCCTCATACGAATGTACCGTTCCTGGTCTAACTCTTTCGGTTACATGCGCACAGCAAAGCACTGCACCACGACTGTTATAAACCTTCACGATATCTTCATCCCTGATATTCCTCTTTTTAGCATCCGCTGGATGGATGCGTATAGGCCACCAGGAATAACCGTCTTTAATTACCCTGTGTTGTGCGATATCATCCAACCAGAGACTCTTGTTATCATTATGGGTGTGGTACGAGAACCTGGGGTGAGGACTGATTAATTGCAACGAGTATTTACTGGCCAGTTTTTTAGTATTATATCCTTCCCAGCTCGGGATATATCGTGGCATTGGAGGTCTTTCTTTATCATCGGCGTCAAATTCTAATAGGGTTTGCGAGACAAATTCGACCTTGCCGGTGGGTGTCCCGAGGAGATGCGCGCGTTCAGTACCGATGTAGGGATTATTCGTCTCAGAATGCAAATCACAGGGGCGTCCTTCATAGAACCAGCGGAAGGATACAATAGGCTCTTCATCCGGTGGCATGGACGGCACTACAAAATAACCCTTCTCTTTAAAGTCCTCAAAGCTGATATATTTAGTCAGGTCAGAATATTCATATACCTTCCTGTTCCAGTCCTCAAAAGAATTGCCCTCGGTATATTCGTCCTTAAAGCCCAGTCTTTCCGCCAGCAAGGTATATATTTCATAATCCGGCTTGGACTCCCATAGAGGTTCGATACATTGCTGCTGATAGATTATTATCCGGTGGTTGTTATTCTGGTCATGAGCACCGTAACCTCCGGCACTATTCCACTCCGAAAGGTCAGTATGCTCGAAGTTGGTAGATGCCGGGAGGATAATGTCCCCGAAATTGGTTTCACTCTGCCAGTGGCAGTCCTGCATCACGACAAATTCCAGATTAGGATGCTGGTACATCCGCACCCATCGGTTGGTCTCGGTCATGGTGCTGATAAAGGAGCCGCCATGCCTGTATATCATTTTTATAGGCGCGCCGTTGGGCCCCGGTTCGGGGCAAGTAAAACGGTTAAACTGCTGCTCTACAGAATTACCGCAGAAGCCTTCCCCAATCCAGCTTACCGGCGGATTCATGACTATTTCGGGGAGCAGGAGGCGGTACGCTTTTTGGGTTACTTCGTTCCCTTCAGGGAAATAGGATTTATCAGCAACAATGCCAAAGGCATCCCACCCGTTTTCAGAATAGCCGGGCATCTTGAACCTGTAGTCAATGGGGGCAGCACCAGCGGTACCTCCCCAGAAATTTACGCCGGGCTTTCCGAAGCCCTGCATGGCCATAAGTAAGACGCAAAGCCTGGCCCATTCGGTGGCGTAAGCCTGCCGGCAGGCTCCAGTGGCACCAAATATACTGCCAACGGCCAGCATTGTCTTTTTAGCCGCCCACTCCCTGGCTAATGCCTGGATGGTATGGGCAGGAATATCGCATATCCTGGCAGCCCACTTGGGTGTTCTGGGAGTACCATCTTCTTCCCCCAATATATGCTTTCGCCATTCCTCGAATCCATAAGTCCGGTTTTCTACGAACCACTTATCGTAGGTACCTTCGGTAATCCAGACATAACCAATAGCTTCAGCGAGAGCAGCATCGGTACCCGGTCGGGGGGCGATCCATTTGTCACCCATGGTGCTGGCGGTACAGTTGCAGTATGGATCGATAACAACGAATTTGATCCCGAGTTCTTTCATCCATATACGCCACCTCAGGTTTTCCTGACCGCTGTACATGTAGGAAGTACTGTTGGGATCCACTGACCAAAAAACTATCTGTTCTGTATGCTTCAAAGCATCCTGCAGGAGCTCTGATTGCTCGCAATGTCCTAGTCTCCACCAGTAACCCCAGGTATGCACCGCTCCCCATTGCCAGCCTTCCCAGCTATCAGGATTATCAAATAATGTGGTGTAGCCAAGGATATTAAAGAAACGGCCAAATGGACCTAGCTTATAATGCAGGAAACCCCAGTTGTGATGGGAAGATGTCATACCGGTAATCGCCGCGGGGCCATAGGTCTCCCTGATCCGCTTGATTTCCCCGGTAACAATATCAAGGGCTTCATCCCATGATATTCGAACATATTCATCCTTACCTCTCAACTCTGGATGTCTTTCTCCATTCGGATTGAAGCTCTTTCTCTTATATGGATACTTAATCCTGTTTTCCGCATATACTCTGGTTCTCTCAGGGATAATATAACTCTGGAGGGTAGTCTTACGAGGTGGGGTGAACTTCCTTCCTCTGGCATCGATAACCCAAGAAGGGGCATCAACACTGTCATCGAATATTATTGGTCGCATTCGGACTATTTTACCGTCTTCTACATAGACCCTCACCGGTCCGCCAACTGTGCACTGAATAAACACCTGTTCAGCCATAATAACTCCTCCATGTAAGAAGAATACCTTAAGTTAGTCCAGTCTTTGGTGTCATTTTAAAAGTATAGTTCTCTGTATTATAAGAGCCTTTTCGGTTCTCACTTACTAATTTATCTGATTGAATGAACTATATCAATATCTCACTAACT
>CAYYVO010000010.1:0-15340 GCA_964475175.1 uncultured Dehalococcoidaceae bacterium
CCACCAAGCACGTCATGTCCGGCCTGACCACGTTGAGCCAGCTCGATAACGTGGTGAAAATGGCCGAGATGATTGCCGGCGGTAAAGAAAAGCTCAAGGTAAATCCCATCATCTCATTCATTACCTGTCTGGTAAAGAGTCCGTTACAATTTGTGGATGATACCACCGAAACCTTTATAGAAGTCTGTAAGCGGGGACTGCCTATCGTGGTTTCCTCGTCTCCCCAGGCCGGGACGTCCGCCCCTATTAAAGAGGCCGGCATCATGGCCGAGATAAACGCAGAAGTCCTCGCCGGCATTACCCTCGGGCAGCTGGTGAATCCAGGGACGCCGGTGCTCTACGGCAGCGTGCCGGTGCGGGCGCGGATGGATACGCTGGGCGATTCCTACGGCTCGGTGGAGACCAGCCAGTATAACATCGACTGCGTACAGATGGCGCGATTTTATAAGCTGCCCAATTATTCAACATCCGGAGTCAGCGATGTTAAATTTCCCGGCCAGCAGTCGTCCATTGAGCGGCTGTTCTCCGATATCGTCGTAACCCTGAGCGGGCCGCAGTTCCTGCACTGCGCCTTCGGGCTGCTGGACTGCAATTCCATCTTTTGCCTTCTCCAGGCCGTGCTGGACGATGCCCATTTCAAGATGATTAAGTACTTCCTGAACTCGCCCCGCATTGATGAACGGGAGCTGGAAGAAGTAAAGAAACAGATAAGAGACGTTTCGGCGACGTCACAAAAGATGTTCATCAACTATATCCGGCCGGTCATGCGGAGCGGTGGTATCTCGCCGCCCTACCCGTTCGAGGGCGACGGGGAGAGCGACAACGTTTTCGCCCTGGCCAACGAGCGACTTCAGGAGCTGCGGGCAAAACCCGTTAAGCACATAGATGCCGATACGACCGCTAAGATATTTAAAGAGATACCCGGCCTGCTGCCCAGGCTTAACGTATATCAGGGAGTGAAATAATCATGAGTGATGATTTTATAAATTCCATCAAAGAAAACGTGATACAGGGTCGCAAGACGCAGGAAGATATCGGCATAGATGATGCACTGTCCGGTACGCCGGGAGTGCTGGAGCTGACGAAATCGGCTTTAGAGAATAATGTCGCCCCGGCTGATATTATCACCAAAGCCCTGACCCCGGGCATGGAGGTTGTAGGCGAAAAATTCTCCACCAAGGAATATTTCATACCGGATATGCTGGCCTCCGCCGATGCCGTCGGGGCAGCCATGGACATCCTCAAACCCCTCCTGGAAGAATCCAGCGTGGAAAGCAAAGGCAAATTCGTCATCGCCACCGTCAAGGGGGATATTCACGATATCGGCAAGAACATTGTGGCCATCCTCCTCAAAGGGGCCGGGTACGAGGTCACCGACCTGGGAATCGACGTTCCGGAGGAGAGGATTATCAATGTCGTCAGGGATGAAAAGCCGGACTATCTCGGCCTTTCCGCCCTGCTGACCACCACCATGACGGAGATGCCTGTCGTCATCAAGGCTCTGGAGGAAAACAGCCTGCGCGATAATGTGAAAGTGCTCATCGGCGGGGCAGCGGTCTCCGATGAATACGCTAAAGAAATAGGCGCCGATGTCTTTTGCGCCGACGGCTTTGACGCTATCAAGGTGCTGGAAGGATACGAAGCGTCATAATCAGCGCATCACCGAACCGGTAGTTACTTTTTGGAGGATAAATAACGTGGCAGGAATTGTAGGAGTACTTGGAAACAATAATAATGAGCTGAAACAGATGCTGGAAAAAATTAGCTACCGGGGACCGCACGAGACCTGGGTCAATACACAGAGTCCCGTTAACCTGGGCTGTCTTGAGTTGAACGTGGGCGGGAACTGCAAAGATGGTGCTCATCACGCCTACGACGGTGAGGTCGCGGCAATAATCGACGGGCGTGTTTATAACCCTGAAAAAGGCAACATGACCGACGCCGAAGCGGTTATTGCTTTATATAAAAAATACGGCATCCACTTTGCTGGCAAGCTGGATGGTGACTTTGCCGTTGCCGTGTCCGATGGTGGACAACTGATATTAGCCCGTGACTGGGCTGGAATCAAGCCGCTTTATTACGGGCACAGCGACGGTAAACTATGCTTTGCTTCCGAGGCCAAGGCCCTGGTGAATATCGCCGATGACGTACGAGAATTCCCGCCGGGATACGTTTACTCCCGCGAACAGGGCTTCAGGAAATACTCTTCCGATGCTGTAGAAACCCCGGAATTTGAAGACTACGAGCAGGGTAAAAAAGTGATAAAAGACCTGCTTATGGAAGCCGTTGAAAAGCGTATGAAAGACAACGCTGTAGGCGGCGTACTCCTGAGCGGCGGTCTGGACAGCAGCCTTATAGCCTATATGGCCCACGAGATAAAACCGGATATCGAGTGCTTTACGGTCAGTATGGAAGAAGGCCAGGACCTTCCGCTGGCTAAAGATGTTACCAAGCACCTGGGTATAAAGCACCATATCCTGATATTCGATGAAAAGGAAATCAAGGAGATATTACCGCTGGCCATACACCACCAGGAGATGTACGAAGAAAGCTGCGTCCACGGGGCTATCGCTAATTTTCTGGCCGGGCGTTTCGTCAGCCCTTACACGAAAGTAGTCCTGACCGGTGAAGGCGCCGACGAGGTCTTCGGCGGCTATGACGGCCAGTTCCGGCAGGGCAGCAATCCGGAGGAAGTCGCCAGCATTGTTGACAAGCTTATTAATGTCGCTCACAACACTGCCCTACAGAGGCTGGACAGGCTGAATGCCGCTAACCATTACGAGAGCCGCACGCCTTTCCTTGACGGGAAAGTAATGGATTTTAGTCTTAAAATACCGATACAGTATAAAATTCATGGTGAAGAGCAAACAGGCAAGTGGATAGTCCGCCAGGCGTTTGAAGGCTGCCTGCCCGACCACATTATCTACCAGACAAAGCGGTTCTTCGCCCAGGGTTCCGGCGTTGCCTATATCATGCAGGAGCAGGCCGAGAAGGAAGTATCCCCGGCGGAGCTGGAGGAATTCAATAAAACCGAGGGGAATCCGTATCTGTCCTCGGTTGAAGAGCTATATTATTACCGTATATTTAAAAAGACATTCCCCCAGCCCGCCTACGACCGTTTGGTAGGCAGATGGGACCCCCTCAGGCCGGATTTCTTCCGTGATATAGAAAAGGCAACAGAGTAGCTTTTATAAAAACCCCGCGTGTTTCATCCTTTGAATGTACACGTGAGCCTTCAGGCAGGATTCTTTAGTCTCAACGTAACGGTAACATGCAGTAAATATTAGGTTTTTAAGGTAGGTGATAATTTAATGTGTGGTATAGCTGGATGTTTTGGAGTAAAAGACACCAGGACAATCAATCGTATGCTGGATGCTCTGCCTCACCGCGGGCCGGATGACCGGGGTATCTATACGTTCAACAACACTGTTTTCGGTCATACACGACTTTCTATCGTCGATGTGATGAAGGGGCACCAGCCGATTCTGGCCAACAACGGCCGGACGGGCATAATCTGCAACGGCGAGGTCTATAATTTTAAGCAAATCAGAAAGAAACTCGACGGCAAATACCAGTTCACGACGGATTCCGATACCGAGGTTATCCTGCATCTCTATCAGGAAAAGGGGCCGGAGTGCGTTAAAGAGCTGGATGGGATGTTCGCCTTTGCCATTTTCAACGGCGACGATTTCATGCTGGCACGCGACCCCATCGGCATTAAGCCGCTTTACTACGGCTACGTCAACGATAAGCTATACTTTACCTCCGAGCTGGGGGCAATGACGCTGGCCGGCGTCGACGAGGTGCACGAGTTCCCGGCAGGGCACTATTACACCCCGAAGGAAGGATTCGTCCAGTACTACCAGATTCCGGAGATTCAGGACCACCTCCTGACAGATATAGACGAGGCCTGCAAACTCATTCGGGAGACATTTATAGAATCGGTTAAGAAGCGCTTGCTGGCCGATAAGGAAATCCACGTCGGCTCTTTCTGCAGCGGCGGCCTCGATAGCTCCCTGGTGGCCGCCATCGCCGCCGAAGATATTCCCCACCTCCATACGTTTGTCGTGGGCATGAAGGACACCAATGGTGACGAGAGCGACGACCTCAAGGCATCACGTATCGCCGCCAAGCATATCGGCTCCACCCACCACGAGCTTATCTTCACCGAGGACGAATACTACGAGGCGCTGCCGATAGTTATCAATAAACTGGAAAGCTATGACCCATCGCTGGTACGTTGCGCCGTACCCTGCTACTTTACCTGTAAACTGGCCGCCGAGCATGTCACCATAGTATTGACCGGCGAGGGTGCCGATGAACTTTTCACCGGCTACCACTACATGAAGCACTACCCAATGGACATGCTCAACAAAGAGGCCGGGCGCTGTATCGAAAACTTGCACAATATCAACCTGCAGCGTGCCGACCGTATGGGGATGTTATTCAGCCTGGAGCTGCGAGTGCCCTTCCTGGATACGGCCATGATTGACCTTTCCATGAAGATACCGCCGGAGCTCAAGATAAAAGAGTCCGAGAAGGTCGGCGACAAGATAGAGAAGTGGATACTCCGCGAGGCATTCCAGGACACCGGCTACCTGCCCGACGATATCCTCTGGCGATATAAGGTACAGTATACGCAGGGGGCCGGCTGTGAAGACCTGGGCGAGAAGCTGGCCTTAAGTGAAATCAGCGAGGACGAATACCAGCGCATAAAGGCCGAGAACCCGGATGCCACGATTAACAGTCGGGAGGCAGCTTACTATTATAAGATTTTCCGTAAGTATCACCCGCAGGACTCGGTACTCGGTTCTATCGGTATCTGGACGGGATTCGATTTCGAGGAAGAGCGTGAGAAGGTTCGCGGTACCATGGACGGCGACCTGAAACATAATCGCGAGGAAACGACCTCCGGTGCGAAGTAAAAAACGAGGTAGTCTATTCGGGGCTGTGACGGATGCCCCTGTTCATCGACCCGTATCTTTAATCTCGTGGATTTTTCGCTCGTATATCCCGTATAATAATAATATAGAATGAATATTTCCTATCCCGCAAAGCCTTTAGATGCCAGCTTCTGGCGTTCGCTTTTTGCCGCAGATTCCATAGCCGTGATTGGGGCTAAAGATGTAATCGGCTCATGGGGATACGATGCCCTTAAGGCGGCCCAGGATTCGACTAAGGCAAAAGCCGGCAGGCGTGTGTACGCGGTAAACCCGAACGCAGATAATGTTCTGGGAGTAACTGCTTATGATTCCATTCTCGATATCCCCGACCCTGTAGAGCTGGCTATCATCGTCGTGCCGGCGCCCGTAGTGTCTATGGTACTCGGGCAGTGCGTCCAGAAAAAAGTAAAAGCCGCGGTTATCGTATCGGCCGGCTTCGGCGAGGTGGATGAAGAGGGCGAAAAACTTGAAGCAGAACTTACAGAAATCGCCGGACGGGGAGGGATACGCTTTATCGGCCCTAACTGCATCGGCCACGCCGACATGCATTCCCGGGTCCACAGCGCCCATGTTGCCGGCAGGGCGTACGCGGGGCCTGTGGCGCTGTTAAGCCAGAGCGGTACCCTTGGCGCCAGCATCATGCAGGTAGCATCGGGCATGGGTATCGGCCTGAGCAAATTCGTCAGCACCGGTAACGAGGCCAGCCTGCACCTCGAAGACTACCTGGAATACCTGGCACAGGACGAGGATACACAGATAATTACTGCATATATAGAAGGGTTAAGAGAAGGCAGACGCTTCTTTGAGCTGGCCAAAGAGATAACTGCTAAGAAGCCCATTATTGTAATAAAGTCCGGCGCTACCGGCGAATCAGGCAAAGCTGCCAGGTCTCATACCGGGGCGCTGGCCGGCGTAGATGAAATCTATAACGCTGCTTTCAATCAGTCAGGCGTAATCAGAGCGGAAGACGAAGAAGAACTGTGCGACATCGTTGTCGCCCTGCTGAATCAACCTCTCCCCCGGGGCAACCGGGTGGCCATACTTACCATGGGGGGCGGCTTCGGGGTGGTAACAAGTGAAGTCTGCGAGAAAGAAGGCCTCGAAATAGCCCCGCTGGAAGCGAAGACACTGGAAAAACTGAACACGGTACTGCCGCCGCGCTGGTCGCATGGCAATCCCATCGACCTGGTGGGTATCCGGCCCGGCGCCGGCGATAACACCGTTGAATCATGCCTGCAATATCTCATGGAAGACGGAAACGTCGATATTGTAATATCGCTTCTGCCGCCGATGGTAACCACCCACGGAGGTATCGGCAACTTCGATCCCGAAAAGCTTCGTGAAATGCATTCGGATAGCCAGAAAATACTCAGCGACATGAACAGACAGTTAAGGCCATACCAAAAACCGTTATACATGGTCACCAGGTTCTCTCTCCAGAGGCCGCAGGGACCTGATAGCGTACCGCTCATGACCGGGGATACCATTCCCGAGTATTCACATCCACGCCGCGCCGCCAGAGTATTACGCTTCCTGGCATGGTACCACCAGTACCTCGATGATAGAAATAAGCCTGTTCCGGAAATTTTATTGAAAAAGCCTTAGGATATAGTTACAATCTGGGGTATAAGAATAGAGAGTAGACAGATGCAAAAACAGGCACAGCAGGAAAAAATGCAAATGCTTACCGAAGTTGAAGCAAAGGAGCTTCTGCAAAAGGCAGGTATACCCGTTGTCGAGACAAAACTTGCCAGGACGAAAAAGGAAGCCGCTACTCTAAGCAAGCAGATGGGCTTCCCGGTAGTACTGAAAATAGTATCGCCGGATATCAGCCACAAGAGCGATGTGGGCGGGGTAAAGGTGGGTCTGGAAAATGTTGCTCAGGTTAATAACGCCTACAGAGAGATTATGGCGTCGGTTAAGCAGAAGCAGCCCGGAGCTAAAATACAGGGCGTGGCGGTGCAGAAGATGGCCCGACCCGGCGTCGAAGTAATTATCGGCATGAGCCAGGACCCCCAATTCGGGCCGGTGCTCATGTTCGGCCTGGGCGGCGTGCTGGTGGAGGTGTTGAAGGACGTTTCTTTCCGACTCGTGCCCGTGACAAGGATAGATGCCGCGGAAATGGTCAGGGAAATAAAGGGGTACCCCCTGCTTGAGGGCTACCGCGGCCAGGAACCTGTAGATATCCCGGGGCTGGAAAAGCTAATTGTAAAAATCTCGGATTTTATCGAGAAAAATCCTCAAATAGGAGAACTGGACCTTAATCCCGTTTTCGCCTACAGCGACGGTGCTGTGGCGGCAGATGCCAGGATTGCCCTGGAAATCACATAATAAGAGTCCTGATTATCCTCTACCGAGATACGGCTGTTCCGTAGGCATCTGTACGATTTCCAGCACGTTGACATCAGGCGGCTGGCAGGCCATGTAAACCACGGCCGCAGCTATTTCTTCCGTCGACATCATCGGCTCTTCCGGCTGGGAAGGTGCACCGACCGGCTGGTTATCACGTCTGACAATCCCGGGATGCAGGATACTGCAGTTGATTTTGTGCTCCCGCCCCTCAAGGGCGGTGGTATGGGTCAGCCCTACCAGACCGAACTTAGCGCAATTGTACGGAGCATTGTGAGAACGCACCCGCGAAGCCGAGATACTGCCGATATTGATGATGCGTCCTCCTCCCTTTTCCTTCATGATGCGGAAGGCCGTCCGCGTGCAGAGGAACGCCCCGCGCAGGTTGGTGGCTATGATATCGTCCCAGAGCTCGGTGGACATTTCGTCGACCGGGCCGGGACCGAAGATACCGGCGTTATTCACCAGAATATCGAGTCGACCGTAGTGCTTAATAAGCCTTTCGAAAAGGGCATCAATCTGGCTCTCTACCCTTACGTCCGTAACAACGACGAAGGCCTCGGAGCCTCCGTCCCTGATTATTTTAGCGGTGGCCTCCAGTCCGGATAGCGTCCGCGCCGTCAGCACCAGCCTGGCTCCTTCTTTTGCTAAAGCTATCGCGATAGCTCTACCGATGCTGCGACTGGACCCGGTTACCAGTGCTACCTTGCCATCGAGCTTTCCCATTGTCCACCTCCTAGAACGCCATTGTCGCCAGTTTGTCGGCGATTTTCAGCTTCGGCTGGGTAAGTTCCTGGACTTCTTCCGCCGTCCAGCCTGGCGCGGTTTCCTTTAAAAGTAGCCCGTCCGGCGTAACTTCAATAACAGAGATATCGCTGATGATGAGGTCCACGCATCCCGGCGCGGTGAGCGGGAAGGTACATTCCGTCAGAATTTTCGGCTGGTTGTCCTTGGTGGTATGCTTAAGGACACATATAAGGTAATAGGCGTTAAAGGCCAGGTCCATCGCGCCGCCCATGTTACCGGGACGCCCCAGCTGCGTCGTCCAGTTGGCTAAATCTCCCTTTTCAGATACCTGCAACCCTCCGAGGACACATAAATCGATGTGCCGCCCGCGTATCATGGCGAAGGACTCGTCATGGCCGAAAAAGCACATCCCCGGTTTGGGCGTGGCAAACTGCCCGGTAGCGTTTACGAGGTGGAAGTCTTCATCTTCCTCGGTGGTTGGCATCGGACCGTACCCGAGGCAGCCGTTCTCGGCGTGAAATATAACTTCTTTGTCCTCGGGGATGAAGTTAGCGGCCTGCGTGGGAATCCCGAAGCCGAGGTTTATAACCATACCATCTTTGAACTCTTTGGCCACGCGCAGGGCCATCGTCTGTTCGTCGAGTCGCTCTTTCATCTCAGGCTCCTTCCTTCCCGCGGACCGCGATGCGGTCGACGTAGATGCTGGGCGTCACGATGATTTCGGGGTCGAGTTCACCGAGTTCGACCAGTTCGTCAACTTCGATAATCGTAACTTTAGCCGCCCCGGCCATAACCGGATTGAAGTTGCGGGACGTGCCGTGGTAGACACAGTTGCCGTAACGGTCCGCCCGGCGGGCGCGAACCAGCGCGAAGTCCGCCTTGAGCGGGTATTCCAGCACGTGCTCCCGGCCGTCGATAACACGCACCTCTTTCCCTTCAGCTATGACCGTACCCGGACCGGTGGGATTGTAGAAACCGCCGATGCCCGCTTTGGCCGCCCGGATACGCTCCGCCAGGGTGCCCTGGGGAACCATCTGCACCTCCAGTTCGCCTGCTTCCCATTTCTGGAAGAGCGGAACGTTGATACCTGGGTAGTTGGGTCCGGGGAAGGCGCAGATGGCCTTTTTTACCTGCCCGGACTGTATAAGAAGGCCGCCGTCATCGTAGTTGGGCGGCGTCTTGCGGAACGGTTTAGACCCCTCCGGGGCCCGCCCGAAGCCCGGCGTATTGGCAACGAGTGTCAGGTTTTTCGCGCCCTGCTTTTCCAGCGCCCGGAGCAGGTTGCTGGGAGTGCCGTTGGCCGGGCCGAAACCGCCCATGAGAACAACGGCGCCGTCGAAAACATCGGCAACCGCCTCGTCGAAGCTTTTGACTACTTTATTTATCAAACCACCCTCCTAATAAACCATCCCGTTGAAAAACGGGATCCAGTTACATCAAATTAGTTATTATTTAGCATTTCACTATAAAGGTCTTGCCATAAAGGATTCCCTTTTTCTACTAACTCTATTTTCCATTTTCTTTTCCACTCTTTTATCTGTTTTTCTCTTTGGAGTGCAGCATTAAAATCATCATATTGCTCAAAATAAACTAATTTATGAACTCCATACTTTTTAGAAAAACCCTTAACAAAGTCATTTTTATGCTCATAAACTCTGCGTAATAGATTGTTGGTAAATCCTGTATAAAGAGTGCCATTACGTTTACTGGCTAATATATAAACAAAATAATCACTCATTCTAAATTACTGGATTCCAGCTTTCGCTGGAATGATATTTATTATTTCCTGTCATTGCGAGTACCAGCTAAGCAATCCATTTACTACACTGTCATTCTGGCGCAGGCCAGAATCTACTCCCTTTACTCCCTCCCCTGGACTCCCGTTTACACGGGAATGACATTTTCTATTTATCGTCATTGCGAGTACCAGCTAAGCACTCCGTTTTTTTGGGGGCCGGATTGCTTCGGACTCCGTCCTCGCAATGACAGACAATATCAGTCCCTCTGCCCCATTATCGTAACGCTGCCGACGCCGCTGCCCGGGTTCAGGCCAAAGTTATGGGTTAGCCCGATGCTGGGATTCTTTCGCTGGCGCGGGCCGGCCTTGCCCTGCATCTGCTTGTATACCTCGTATATCATCCGCAGTCCGCTGGCGCCGATGGGGTGCCCGAAACTCTTGAGACCGCCGTCGGGATTAACAGCCAGCTCGCCATCCAGCTTAAACGTCCCGGCCTCAACGCATTCCGGCCCTTTACCGCGCGGGCAGATTCCGAGGTCTTCGGTGATGACCAGCTCGGTAATACTGAAGCAGTCATGCACCTCGGCCAAGTCTATCTCCTTGAAGGGGTCTTTGATACCCGCCATATCGTAGGCCTGTCTGGCGGCGCGTACCGTCTCCTCCATGTGCACCATGTCATAGCCCGGCTGAAGATAGCCCTGCCGTGCCCCCACCGCCAGTCCGAATCCCTTGACGAGGATGTAGTCGTCCCGAAAGTTTTTAGCCAGGTCAGCGCGACATAGAATCGCCGCCGCCGAGCCGTCGCTGACGCCGCAGGCGTCGTAAAGCCCCAGCGGCCAGGAGACCATAGGGGCGTTGATGGCCTGCTCCTCGGTTATCTCCCTCTGGAAATGCGCCTTGGGATTGAGAGAGCCGTTATAATGGTTCTTGACAGAGATTTTAGCCAGAATCCGTTTGAATTCCTCGTAGGTGAAACCATAGTGGTTCATATACCTGTTGGCCATCCTGGCGAAGAACATCGCCGCCGACATCCCCCACTCCAGCGTGCCGTTGCCGCCGGCCCCGGAGACCGTCCCAAGGCCGCCCATGCCCTGGTCTTTCAGCTTCTCCACCCCGATAGCCAGGACGATATCGTAAACGCCGGAGGCTATACCGAAACAGGCGTTCCTCAGGGCCTCGGTGGCGGTGGCGCACAGGTTCTCCACCCGGGTGACCGGAATATAATCGAGTTTCAGAGCAGAAGCACAGGGCTCCGCCGTCCCCATGCGGGTGGTACCAAACCAGGCGGCCTGGATATCTTTAAGCTCGATGCCGGCGTCCTCGCAGGCCTCGAAGGCGGCATCCACCAGCATGTCCTCGGCGCTCATTTCCCAGTTCTCGCCGAACTTGGTGCAGCCCATGCCGATTATTGCGACTTTATCTTTAATGCTTTCCATTTACTTGCTCTCCTTGTCCAGCCAGCTTTCCCTGGGAGGCATACACCGCCAGTAGTAGTTATGAATCCCGCCGCCGGCGCCGAGTGTCCTGAAGCTCATTTCGACGTCCATCCCCACCTTTACCTCGTCAGCTATCATGTCCGTCATGCCGAAGAGTGCCCGGCCTCCGCCTTCGAAATCGACCATCGTGTCTACACCGGGTCGCGCGAAGCCGGGGATATCCCCGCCGTACTTCAGCGTAAAAGTAAAGACTTTTCCCTTCTTTTCGGCGAAGTTGTAAGGCTCGAAGTTGTCTTTAGTATGGCAGTTGGTACAGACCCTCTGCGGCGGGAACTGGACCGTCCCGCAGGTCAGGCATTTAACGCCGTGCAGCGCATAAATGGCATCACGCTCCCGGTGGATAATGGAAGCCGACGCACCTCCGAATCCCTCCGGGTCCGATGCCGCAAACCCGCGATAGGCCAGGTAGTCGTCATAGCTGCGCATCATCATTTTAGCGGCCAGACTGCGCTTCATGCCCCACCGCCCTTTGATGCCCGCTATCTTTTCGGTTACTTTCAGCAGCAATACGTCGGCGCCGTCACCATAACTTGCCAGGAGAATCCTGTCACCCGGTTTAGCATCTTCCAGGGCGGCCACCAGCATCATCAGGCTGAAGGCGGTGCCGGTGTTACCCATTTTATCGAAAAGAGGCTCCTGCATCTGCTCCGGCTTGAGTCCCAGCATTCCCGCCATCTGGCGGTGTCTCCTGAGGTCGGGGCCGTAGAAAACAGCTTTGTTTATATCCGCGAGAGTGACTCCGCTCTTGTCCAGAAAAGTTTTAACTACCTTCGGCAGTATCTTGAGATACCCCTCCTCGAAGACGAAGCGGTCTTCCCAGGAGTGGAGATATTTCCCGACGCCGGCGCGCCATACATCTAAAAGCTCGTTGGAGAGCGAGTAACTGCCTTCGATTTCCGCAATTACATCAGTATCCCCGATAAGCAGCGCGGCGGCGCCGTCCCCGATATTATTGTCCTGTCCGCTGCGAGGCGTTGCCATGCGGAGGTCGGAGGCCGTGACTAGAATGTTTTTAGCCGACCCGGCTTTAACCGTATCTACCGCCATCCTCATAGCCGCCGTGCCCGCCCGTAGCGAGTCAGTAATATCAGCGGTAAGGATATCGGGGCGGAGTCCGGCGGCCCATGCCGCCGTGGTCGCCGCCAGCTTTTCGCCGTAGGGAGGGGTGGTCGAGGCGAAATACAGTCCATCGACGCGGCTGCGGTCGATGCCCGCCAGGCAGTCCGCAACCGCGGCTACCGCCATCGTCAGGCTGTTTTCGTCCCAGCCGGCTACCGCCTTCTCACCCGGAAGGTTCCATCCACTGCTGCCGGGGCCGAGTCTGCGCAGAGGCACATAGGCCCCGTATGACACAATGCCTGCCATAATTTTACTGTCCTTTCTATCACGTTAAAAAAGATACAATGACCAAGATACAATGACCAAGATATAAAATAACTTGAACATTTTTCATAGTTTTACCTCACCTTAATATGTTGTTTGACTTTGTTTTTCAGCATACCTATAATGCTTCGTGTGAAGCGCTTTACTAAAGACGGTGAGGAATTTTTCCAAATTGAAAAGCATGAAGTAGACGAGTGCCTAGCTTTTATAGAGGGCTTAGCGAAACCGTCTGATTTTGGATATGATTTCACTTGGGCAGCATTGTTATTGTCACATTTCGCTTTGTCTCTTGAGCGTGCCCTAGATAACAACGAGTCAGCTTCACCGTATAAAATTAAATCACGAGATGCAATTGCACGGGCGAGGGATTTAGCCAGGTTATTTGGGGAGGCAGGCAATCTATCCGGTGAATGGGATGAGGATATACGTAATTCTACGGAATGATCCAAGAGTTCTTTTTTCTTGATAGGTTGGCTGGTAGTTTTGTAAAGAAACTCGCTGAATGATTTATTTTTAAGGATGTTCTCCAATTGCCCCCCTAAGCAATTTACTTAAATTGACCGGATTTATTTAGTTAAAATTTGCTCCTGCATCTATATTAATGGTTTGCCCGGTAATGCCGCTGGACTTATCCGAAGCCAGGTAAACCGCCAGGTCGGCCACTTCCTCCGGCTTGACGATTCTGCCCAGGGCCGACCGCGAGCCGGCATTGGCCAAATACTGCTCGCGGGTAATGCCAAGGTTCTTGGCAGTGGCTGTGATAACCCGCTCGATGCGCTCCCCCTCCACCGCGCCCGGGGCGATACAGTTGACCCTGATGCCGTATTTGCCCGCCTCCGACGCCAGACTCTGGGTAAGCCCGATAAGTGCGAACTTGGAAGAGCTGTAGGCACTCCTGGTGGGGAACCCCCGCCTCCCCTGCCCGGATGATATGTTGATTATTATACCGCTCTGGCGGGGAATCATGCTTTTTTCCAGGACATACCGCGAACACAGCATCGCCCCGGTGAGGTTCACCGCCAGCAGTTGGTTCCATCCCTCGATGTCCATCTCGGCGACATTCATAATCGGGCCTTCTGACCCCGAGTTGTTAACCAAAATGTCAATTTTCCCGAACTTCTCCATCGCCTTATCTACCATCGCCAGCGACTGCTTTGTATCCGCAAGGTCGGTGACCACCACCAGACTTTTCCTTCCCATCGCTACGATTTCCGCGGCAGCTTCCCTTAAAGCCGACTCGGTCCTGGATGCCACCACCACATCAGCCCCCTCCTTTGCGTAAGCCAGGGCAATAGCCCGTCCTATTCCCTTGCCGCCGCCGGTGACAATCGCCACCTTATCTTTAAACTGCATGTGACCTCCAATTTTAGTACAAATATTTCCGGGATAATAGGGGATTGAAAGCCGATTGATATTGCTCCGACCTAGTTTAGTCTTGTAAATACGGCCTTGTCAAAATCCTGTAACTATCTCGCCGTACGTGCTATAATCGGTTCGGTCTCTAATCATTTATAGAAAATACAGGCCGATATTCCGATCTTCAAGGAGGTAGCATATGAATATAATGGTTATGGGAGGCAGCGGACTCTTCGGACGGAAGACGGTGAAATACCTTCTCCGCGACCCCGAGGTAAAGACATTGGTATCCCTGGACCAGGCTCCTCCGCCGGAGTGGTTCATGAAAACGATTGAAAAAGATGCCGGTAAGTTCCATTTCGTGCGGGGAGATGTATCCCAGCTTGAAGATATACTGAACGCCATGAAGCCCTACGACATCGACAGGGTTATAAACTGGGCTTTTATCATGGTGGCACAGAACGTGCCGGTGGACCCGCGGCTGGTGACGAAGGTAAACGTAATGGGGATGAGCAACGCCTTCGAAGCCGCTAAAATCATGGGCGCTAAAAGGGTAGTCTACGCCAGCTCGGAGACCGTGTACGGACCCCAGGGCATGTATGGAGAGCGGGAGGTTACCGAGGACGACCAGACGAATCCTCTACACTCTTACGCTGTATGCAAGCTTTACGCCGAAATACTGGCGGGGCAGTATGCCCAGCAGTTCGGTATGAATTTCACCGGCGTGAGGCCGACCATCGGTTACGGTCACGGCGGCAGGTCGCCGGCGCAATTCTGGTCGGATATGCCATCGATGGCCGCCGTCGGCAAACCATTCTCCATGGAAGGCGACGGCAACGGGCTTTCATCGCTGGTCTCCGCTGACGATCTCGCCGAGTTCACCCGAATCCTGATAAAAGCCCCTTCGTCCCCCTACCCCGTCTATAACGTTGGCGGGCCCCCCACCAGTCCCAAACAAATGGCCGATATGGTGCGCAAGTATATCCCCGACGCCAAAATCACCTTCGGCAGCCGTCCGATGATGGACCCCGAGGGCAAGTTCGGCCTGCCGTGGCTGGTGAGTGATAAACGCTCGAGGGATGACTTCGGGTTTTCCTGCATGCCGCTGGAAAAGGCGGTGCTGCTGCATATCAATGATGCCCGACTTGAAGCGGGAATGAAGCCGATTAAGGGATAAAGGTATCATTGTCATTGCGAGCGAAGCGAAGCAATCCGTCCCATGCATTGGTGATTAGCTTTTCTTGTGTGAACCGGAGTACATCCCCTGCGGACCCGCGGAAAACACGAGGGTCGGCTTTTTAATATCGTGGAACTCCCAGGGACAGTGC
>CAYYVO010000011.1:0-15323 GCA_964475175.1 uncultured Dehalococcoidaceae bacterium
GTATAAGAGAATCCGCTATAAAGGTGTTATCTGCGATAAGTGCGGTGTCGAGGTGGCCCGCGCCAAGGTACGGCGCGAACGCATGGGGCACATCGAACTCGCCTGCCCGGTGAGTCATATCTGGTTCGCCAAGGGCATACCGAGTCGACTCGGCCTGCTGCTCGATTTATCACCGCGCAGCCTGGAGCATGTCCTGTACTTCTCTCAATATATTACCACTTCCGTTAATGAAGAAGCCCGTGAAGAGGCCATCAAGCAGATGGAAGAAGATACCGCTAGGACCATAGAAGAACGCCAGACGGCATTGGATGCCCAGATTGCCGAAATGGAATCGGCCGGAGCCACCGTCGAGGAGATAAATCAGGTACGCGGTCAGTTCGTCGAGGAAAAGACTAAGCTGGAAGAAGAGATTGCCCTCAACATAGAAAAGCTCAAGGGGCTTCATGTTAAGGAGCTGCTTTCTGAAAATCAATATCACGAATACAAGCAGAAATACGGAGACATCTTCGAGGCCGGCATGGGCGCCGAGGCTATCCTGCAGATAATGAAAGGCATCAATCTCGACGAGATACGCAACAATCTGCTGCTGGAAACCCAGTCATCGTCCGGCCAGCGCCGTAAAAAGGCCAGCAAACAGCTCAGGGTTGTCGAGGCTTTCCGCAATAGCGGCAACAGGCCGGAATGGATGGTTCTGACGGTATTGCCGGTTCTGCCACCCGACCTCCGCCCCATGGTCCAGCTGGACGGCGGAAGGTTTGCCACCAGTGACCTCAACGACCTCTATCGGAGGGTGATTAACCGCAACAACCGGCTGCGACATCTAATAGATATCGGCGCGCCTGAAATTATTATACGCAATGAAAAACGCATGTTACAGGAGGCCGTTGACTCTCTTATTGATAATGGACGGAGAGGACGGGCTATCTCTATCAGCGGCAATCATAAACTGAAATCGCTCTCGGACATGCTCCGCGGCAAACAGGGTCGTTTCCGACAGAACCTGCTCGGTAAACGTGTCGATTACAGCGGACGTTCTGTAATCGTCTGCGGTCCCGAGCTTAAGCTACACCAATGCGGACTGCCCCGGAGGATGGCCCTGGAGCTGTTCAAACCCTTCGTTATGCGCCGGCTGGTGGCTCAGGGTCTGGCACCTAATATCAAGAGCGCCAGGCGACTGGTAGAGAGAGCCAAGGCGGAGGTCTATGACATACTGGAAGAGGTCATCAAGGAGAGACCTGTCCTGCTCAACCGCGCCCCCACCCTCCACCGACTCAGCATCCAGGCCTTCGAGCCGGTACTGATAGACGGCAGCGCCATCCAGATTCATCCCCTGGTCTGCTCCGCATTCAACGCCGACTTCGACGGCGACCAGATGGCGGTTCACGTACCGCTCTCCCGTGCCGCGGTAAAAGAGGCCCGGGAAATGATGCTCAGCCACCATAATATCCTGCTTCCCAGCAGCGGCGAGCCTACCGTGGCCCCAACCCTGGATATGGTCCTCGGCTGCTACTACCTGACCACAATCAGGCACCAGCCCGAAAAACCTAAAGTCTTGGGCAGTTTCGAGGATGCCAAACTCGCCTATGAGTTCGGTGTCATCGGCCTCAGGGAAGGAATCGAAATTAGAGACCCCGAGAACGCCGAAAGGATAAAGACCAGTGTCGGCCGGGTTATTTTCAATGAAGTATTACCCCAGGAACTCGGTTTCTATAATACGATAATAGATAAATCAACCCTTAAGCAGATAGCCACGAAATGCTGTAAACTGTTGCCCGATGAAGAAACCGGCAGCGTTCTGGACAATATCAAGCGTCTGGGATTTTCCTACGCCTCAAAGTCCGGAATTACCATCGCTATGAACGACATAGAAGTCCCGGCAAGTAAGGCCCAGCTTCTGGAAGAAGCCGAAGCAAGAATCGCCACCGTCGAGAGTCAGTATGACCGCGGTCTTATTACCGAGGACGAGAGGTACAGCCAGATAGTCAATGCCTGGATAGAAACGACCGATAATATTACCAATACTATCTCGAACAACCTCGACCGCTATGGTGGCATATACATGATGGCCACGTCCGGAGCCAAGGGTAACATATCCCAGATAAGGCAGATGGCCGGAATGCGCGGACTGATGACCGACCCTGCCGGTAAAATCATCGAGTTCCCCATTAAATCCAGCCTCCGGGAAGGCCACAGTGTACTGGAATACTTTATTTCAACGCACGGTGCCCGCAAAGGTCTGGCGGATACCGCCCTCAGGACATCCGATAGCGGTTATCTGACAAGGCGTCTTAGCGATGTCGCCCAGGACGTTATTACCGTTGAGGAAGACTGCGGCACCCCTGATGGACTATGGATACATGAGCCGAAAGAAAAGGGACTGCTGCCCTCTTTAAACGAGCGTATTCTCGGACGGATGGCCGCCAGTGACGTGATTCATCCGGAAACCAATGAAATTATCGTAGCGCAAAACGAGGAAATCGATGAGCAGAAATTAGAGGAAATTAACGCCGCGGGACTTACCTCGGTACATGTCAGGTCACCCCTAACCTGCCAGTCACGCCGGGGTACCTGCCAGTACTGTTACGGTCGCGACCTTGCCCGCGGAAAGCTTATTGAGTCCAATGTAGCCGTAGGCATTATCGCTGCCGAGAGTATCGGCGAGCCCGGCACCCAGCTGACGCTGCGTACCTTCCATACCGGAGGCGTTGTCGGTCTCGATATTACCAGCGGTCTCCCCAGGGTTGAGGAGCTTTTTGAAGCCAGGACTCCCCGGGGACAGGCTATTATCTCCGAGATTGACGGAGCCGCCGAGGTAATCCAGGGCGATGAAGGCAGGAAGATAAAAATCGCCAGCACCGAGGTCTATCATGACGAGTATCCGTTGCCCTCGAAATGGCAGGTAATGATCAAGAACGGTCAGTGGGTAGATATCGGCACAGTGCTGGCAGCTCCTGCTCCGTCGGGAAACGGTGGAGATGAAACCACCACATCACCTGAGAATCAACCGATTATTGCCCGTTTCGCCGGCGAAGCCAAGGTTACCAAGAAACAGCTGGTCATCAGCTATGCCGAGCAGGAGGAAAGGGAATACGTTGTCCCCTCTACCGCCAGTATCTGGGTCCAAACCGGCGACGAGGTAAAAGCCGGCCAGCAGCTTACCGACGGCTCTATCAACCCGCATGACATACTACGCATACTGGGCAAGGATGCCGTCCAGCAGTACCTGGTTGACGAGGTGCAGAAGGTATACCGCTCCCAGGGCGTGAATATTAACGACAAACACATCGAGGTTATTTCGCACCAGATGCTAACCAAAGTCCGCATCGATTCCGCGGGAGATACCGACCTGGTACCGGATGAACTGGTTGATAAGTTCACTTACGAAGATACCAATGCCAAGGTACTTGCAGAAGGTGGTGAACCCGCTACGGCTCACACAGTTCTGCTGGGTATTACCAGGGCATCGCTCAGTACCGATAGCTGGCTGGCCGCCGCGTCCTTCCAGGAGACGACCAGAATCCTTACCGAGGCTGCCGCTAACGGCCGTGTCGATAGACTGGTCGGACTCAAGGAAAATGTCATTATCGGCAAGCTGATTCCTGCCCGCTACCTGTCGGAGGAAGAAATACCTGAGGTCACCGTCGGTGAGGAAGAAGACGAAGCCTTACGTCTGCTGGCCAGCCTGGCCGAGTCCGGAGAAACAGACCTAGCGGAAATGGCAATAGAGGGTAATGAGGAGACTGAACTGAGCGATCAAGAAGGAGATACGCTGGAACCTCCCGTAGATATGGCCGGTGGAGAAGGCGGAGAAGTGCCGGAACTGGCCGTCAGCGAGGAAGAAGCCCTGCGACTGCTTGCTAACCTGGCCGAGCCGGAGGAAGACGAACTGGAAGAAATCGGGAAAGAAGAGGAAGAGCCCGACCTGGAGCTGAATGAAGAAGATATCATCGAAGCGGTTGTAGGGAAAGGCGGGGAAGAAAACGACGAAGAGACGGTACCGCCGGGTAATGATGACGATATAATCGATACACCTGAAGATAAGACCGAAGGCGACGAGAAGGAAGAGGAATTATAAGAATTCCTTCTACGTCCAAGTATATAAAGAGTGAGGGGGGTGAAATAAAATAGCTCGTGTTATATCGGGTAAGCCCAGTGCCGAGGATGCCCCTCTCGATACCAGTCTACGACCACGGAGTCTGACCGATTTCATCGGCCAGGATAAGACGAAGGAAAACCTCAAAATAGCTATAGACGCCGCCAGGGGTCGCGACGAAGCTCTGGACCATGTACTGTTTTATGGGCCGCCCGGCCTGGGCAAGACCTGCCTGGCGCACATTATTGCCGCCGAGGTAGGTGTTAATATCAAGATGACATCCGGTCCTGCCATCGAGCGTACCGGCGACCTGGCCGCTATTATCACCAACCTGCGCCGCCAAGATATCCTCTTCATCGACGAGATTCATCGCCTTAACCGCACGGTGGAGGAGATACTTTATCCCGCATTGGAAGATTTTGCGCTGGATATCATCATCGGCAAGGGGCCCGGAGCTAAGAGCCTGCGGCTGAATCTTCCGCCCTTTACCCTCATCGGCGCCACCACGCGCTACGCCCTGCTCAGCCCTCCCCTCCGCGACAGGTTTGGCTCGGTGTACCGCCTTGATTTCTATAATCACGATGCGCTGGAGAAAATCGTCAAACGCTCCGCCCGGATACTCCAGGTGGAAGCAGAGGACGAAGGTCTGAAAGAAATAGCCCGTCGCGCCCGGGGAACACCTCGCGTGGCCAACCGCCTTCTCAAACGGGTCAGGGACTATGCCCAAGTGGTGGCCAAAGGCTCTATAACCGGCGAAGTAGCCAAAGCCGCCCTTTCCAAGCTGGAGGTTGACCCCATCGGGCTGGATGAAATCGACCACAAGGTGCTGCACACGATAATAGAGAAGTTCAACGGCGGACCGGTGGGCCTCGACACTATCGCCGCCTCTATAAGTGAAGAAGCGGATACCGTCACCGACGTTTACGAGCCCTACCTCATGCAATTAGGTTTCCTGGAAAGAACGCCCCGTGGCCGCCTGGCCACCCGCCTCGCCTACGAACACCTCGGTCTACCCTTTAACAAGTCCGCCCAGCCGAAAATGCTTTAAAAGAGGAGGCACCCCCGGAGGGATGCCTCCCGTTATGACCGACATATAGATTATATCTAGTCTATCCAGTCATCATCTTTATCATCGTCGTCATCGAACCAGTCGTCGAACCACCCGTTATCGTCATCCGGGTACCCGCTGAGCCTGTCGAGAATATCCATTTCCTGCTCCAGCGTATTATCGTTAATCCTGTCTATCTCGTACTCGAAGTAATCGGCAAACTCGGCGAAAAGCTCCCTGTATTCGGGAGATACTGTCAACGGAAGGGACTGCCGCTCCCATTGGCCCAGTGGCGGCGGGATGATGCCCTTCTCATGGCTTATCCTGGGTTCCCAGGGACGACTGTAATGAATGTGGTCACGTTCGTCGATAATCCAGTTCTTCACCAGGTCGGCGTATCTGGTTAGCAGGACTCCCTTCCTGATACCATTGTTGGCGAAATACTCCGGGCTTTCTTTCTCAAAGTCTATGATAGTCCGGCTGCCGCCCACCTTACCGTTGCGGTCTTCATAATAGGTCTTCAGCTCCAGCCGGTTGTCCGAGCCGGTTCTTCTCAGTTTAAGCAGAATCAGACCGCCCTTTGTCTCCCCGCCTTTTCTCTCCGAGGGGAATAACGTGTTTACCTTCATCAACTCGCCCGTAGCCAAGTCAGCTTCGGGGCTGCCGTAGACCTGCTCGATTTCCCATCCGTCGGCTTCCAGTATCAGGCTTAAATCGAACACCAGGGGAGTTACCATGTATTCGAACTCATCGTCCATGCGTTTTACAAACTCATCAGCGGTATGAACTGAATAGTAATTGCCTCCGCGGGTTTTGCTGATATATTCCACCAGTTCCGAGTTGAAGTCCACACCCACGCCGATGAACGACGTATAGAGATTGTGCTCGGTGTTGCTCCTGAACTTACCGAGCAGGCTCCTGGCACCGGTATCGCCCGTATTCGGCATGGCATCAGTCAGGAGGATAATCCGGTTCTCGTACTCGTACTGGTTTGCATTTAGATATCCATCATACTGGTCGGTGCCCAGGTCCATCCCGGCATCCAGATTAGTGCCGCCGCCGGCCTCGATATCCCGGATATGGTTCTCGATAGCATCCATATCCGTTTCACCCACCAGGTTCATCGGCTTGACGAGGCGGGCATTGCGGTTAAAAAGCACCATGCCGAAGCGGTCGTCGTCATTGAGGTGGTCAAGCACCCCCAGTATCGCTTCTTTGGCTACCTCGATTTTCAGGTCGTTCTTTCTGCCCCAGCTGCCGGACTGATCATAGTAATACTCGTCGAAAGGATTATCCATGGACCCGGAAACATCCAGCACGATAACCAGGTTCAGCTTCTTTCGCTCGAAATCTCTCTCCTTCATGCCGGAGTTCAACCCGACCGACAGGTAATACTCCGTCTCCCTGGAGAAGGGGTCGCGGCTGACGGCGCAGCTGTACGAAGGGCAGAATAATGCGCTGCATGCCTCGGTTTGTCCCGTATCGAAATAGTAATCGTAAAAAAGCCCTTCATAGGTAATATCGGTAGGCAGAGGCAAATAGTCGTTTTCGATGTTCTCGCGGAAGTTATTGATATCCATGGCTCTGCCCGCCGCCAGTCCGATGGTGCTATCCTTTAAAGCCATTGAAGATTCCGGCGACGGCACCGGTGAAGGTTCCGGTGATGGTGCTGATGGCTGCCCTATCGATGGTCCCGGTTCAGGCATTGGTGCCGGTTCTGGTGAAGGTTCCCACATCGGCGAAGGCTCAGGAGCGGCACAACCTGTGAAAATACCGGCAAGAAGTATGAGTATCAGGAGAGTGGAAATAATTACCATGTTCCTTGTTTCCTTGAGGTTTTTCATAACCAGTTCCTCCTTTTTTGTTTCACTTAATAATAAAAACGTATTAAGTACGATAAGGTTAGCCCTGAGACACACTTTTTTATGGTAAATATCACGGTTTCTCTTTATTTTCCTGATATTTTTTAAAAATCATGTAAAAAGGACTTGACATTTAGTATTATATACTTTACAATATGTACTGTATAGATTACTGATACACAACAGGAGGTAAATATGGCGCCACTTCAAAAAAGGGCCTGGTGGGGACTGGGTATAGGGCTGGCTTTCGCCGCCGCTTTCGTGCTGGTATTTATTCTGATGGGGGGTGTCGATACCTTCGATGAAGACCGGGGATTCCGGATTATCATCGATGTGCTCTGGGTGGGCGGTCTCATCGCCAACCTCATCATCATCAACATGGCCCTGCGCAAGCCCGGTATGGTGGATGAACGGGACAGAATGATTCTAGACCGGGCCCCGCGCATCCAGTGGCTGGCGGTGGTTTTCACATTGGTGGCCTGGACTATCGCCCTTACCGAGGTCTACCACACTACCCACCTGATACCATCCGTTTATATGTACGTGATATTTATGTCGGTGCTGATTGTCAGCACGCTGGCGCAGTCCCTGGGTATCCTTATCGGATACTGGAGACAGCGGTAAAAAAACAAGGAGGTAATAGAATCATGTCTATGAGTCAGAAAACCGCCTGGGCACAGCTGGGGATATTCGGGGGGCTTATAGCCGCCTGGATAGTCCTCTTTATCATCAACGGGACTATTTTCTACTGGCAGGACAATACCATGCAAATGGTTTTCTACTGGCTCAGCGCCGCCGCCTTCGCCGCACTGGTCATTATGAACATCGTGGTAAGCATCCTGAAAAATCACGCGAAAGCCGTCACCGACGAGCGGGACCGCTCGATATTCCGCAAGGCCTCGCTCTGGGCAACGGGCACTTCCTATACCGTCGTCGTGGCGCTGCTGCTTGTCCTGGCCATTACCTACATGAACGGCGGCAGCAGTTCCGTTCCCGTGTATTTCCCCCTGTTCATCGTACTGGTCGGCGGCGTGACGCTGCTGCTCACCCAGGCCGTTACGGCCCTGCTGCTGTACGGACGGAAGGTTGACTATGCCGAAAGCTAGAATAAACAACCGTATCAGGCGGCTACGGTTTGACCACGATGAAATGACCCAGGAGGAACTGGCCTCCCGTGCCAACTGCACCCGGCAGACCATTATCGCCCTGGAGCAGGGCAAATACGTGCCGTCTATTGAACTGGCCTTTAACATCGCCCGGGCCTTAGGCGTATCGCTGGAAGACGTCTTTCAATACGAGGAATAACGGAGGATACTAATGAGTTACAAGAGATACCTTATTATCAGGATAATTGGAATAATCATTATCGCCATACTCGGCATCCTGGCCGCGACCACCGGCAACACCTGGGCATTGATACCGCCGGCCATAATCATCGGGGTGGCACTTTTTCTCTTCAGCCGGCGTGTTAAAGAGGTAGTAGTAGACGAGAGGATTAATACTATCGCCTATAAAGCCACGCGGTTCGCGTATCTAGTCTTCGTTTTTCTGGCGGTTATCACCGGGGCTGTTCTTATATCACTCAACCGTGACAGCTCTTCCGACCTTTTCCGTATCGGCCTGACGCTGGATTTCTCCGCCTGCGCTCTGCTACTATTTTACTGGATAGCCTATACCTACTATAACCGGCAACTTGGCGGTAAAGAATGAAAAAAGTCCTTATCCATGTCTGCTGTGCCCACTGCGCCGCCTATACCACGGAACACTGGCGGCAGCAGGGATACGAGGTCGGCGGATACTGGTATAATCCCAATATCCACCCTTATACGGAGCACCAGAACCGACTCGAAAGCATGAAACGCCTGGCGGAAGAGATAAATCTGCCGCTGATAATCGAAGACGGCTACGATTTTATAGAATATTTTCGCCAGGTGGCCGGCCATGAGGAGGAACGCTGCCGGTATTGCTTCGAACTCCGCCTTTCCGGCGCCGCTGAAACAGCCCGCGAAAACGGCTACGACGCCTTCACCACTACCCTGCTGATAAGCCCTCACCAGAAACACGATATCCTCAAGGAACTCGGACGGGAAATAGCCGGAGAAACCGGGATGGAATTCCTTTACGCCGACCTCCGCAAACGCTACTCGGACAGCCGCCATATCACCAAGCCGATGAACCTCTACCGCCAGCAGTACTGCGGCTGTCTTTACAGCGAGTGGGAACGCTATACCGATTTGAAAATCGAGTAAAATGAAAGGGAGTCTGTTATTTAGACTCCCCCACCATTATCATTATCTCTGGTATTGAAATCCAATTACTCAACTTTCACTTTCAGGGTAAATACCCAAACAGCTTTCTCCCCACCGTCCCAGGGCTGACTGTATTCCATGGTTATGATACTCTCACCCGATTTCAATGCCTTAAAGCTCCATACCTCGTAGCCGCCGGCTCCCGGTATGGGTTCCTCGGGAATAATATATTCGGAATCACCTATCTGTTCCAGTACCGTACCATCGGAAATACCGGGCGTCTGCCAATGGTAGCCTGTTGTAGGATTAGAGCCCAGATTCACCTCGATAGTGTCTCCCGCTTTAGCCTCTATCTCACGGTTGATTTTCTGCTCGGTTAATAATTCTGCAGGTGTCGCCCTTACAACCACATCAGGTGATGAACACGCTAATAATGAAAACACCAGTATGACAGCCAGAGCCGTGAGAATGAGTTTCAATTTCATTTCAATCCCCATTCCAGTGTATTACCCTGCTATTATATCGCCATGAGGCAATCAGGTCAAAAAAAGGCCGGGACAGACTTTATCCATCCCGGCCTATCCGATTCTTTAGTCTACTATTGTATAGGCTAGCTGTACATTGAGAGTGATTTCCATCTCGCCGGGGCTTATAGGCGTCTGAACAGAGGGTGCGGCCTCTGCTGCATAGACCATGTCGCGGTAGATAGGGCCCGGTACATAGGAGCTCTCGGAGATGTAGGTAGGTTTACCCAGTGTTACACCGGCCACTTCGGCCAGCAATTCGGCTTTGGCGGCGGCATCTTCCACTGCCATCTCCCTCGCCTGGGCGTAGTACTCCGTGGGGTCGTCAACGGTAAAGCTGATGCTGTCGACGCGGGTAAGGTCACCACCGGCGGCGACCACGGCATCGATAACCGTGCCGGACCCGGCCACATCCCTGATTTTAGCGACGACGATATTGGTTACCCGGAAGCCGATTACGATTTCCTGCTGCTTGTCATCATCCCACCGGGTTACCCGGTAGATACTTAACTGCTGCGTCTGAATGTCCTTCTCATCGACATCCTGGTCTTTCAGGGCATTCATAACATTGTCCATCGCTTCAGCAGCCCTATCCCGGGCTTCGACTACGGTTGCTTCCTGGGCTTCGATGCCCAGTCTCAGGATAGCCACATCTGGTACGGCCGATACTCTTCCTTCGCCGTTAACCCAGATCCCTTCCTGCTGGCTGTTCAGGTTGCCTTTAAGTTCCAGACTGCCTCCGGTAAACTTCACGCCTTCCGAAGAGCACCCGACCAGCCCCACCACACCCAGCACCAGTACCAAACCTATCACTACCAACCACTTCTTCTTCATTGTGTACCTCCTTTTTTGTTTTTCACTATATATAACGTCTAAGCCGCCGTTAGGTTAGGAGTAATTATTACCTTCTCGTATAAAAGAAAAAACATATATCAATTATTAAGCGTAGCGTATAGCCGGGGATAAGAATGTAACATAGGTCACAATCGTGTGGATTAAGGAAGGTAAAATACCGGATTAGCCCCTGGTAGTTGATTCCAGATTGCCGAGGATTTGCCCGTAACCGGCTTCAGCCACGTTGATGGCTTCCTGCAATGCCGATTTAACCGATTCCGGTACCTTTTCCAGTATGTCCTGCAAGGCCTGTGAGTTTTCCAGTGCGCTCTGCGATACAATTACCCGTAGTCTATCGGGGCCCTCAAGTCCTTCAAGTATCAGGGCATTTATATCAACTGCCGCATCCTCTTCCCCACCGGGCTCCCTCGGTATCGCCATTACCGCGCCTTCTTTACCGCCAGCCTCTTCCGGCGGAGGCACATCAATCGCGGGTGGTGTCTCTAAAACAGGTGCCGGTGCCGGCGTGGGTTCCGGTGCCAGATCGGGTGCCGGGGTCGGAGATGGTTCCGGTTCCGGCGCTGGCGCCGGTGTTGCCTCCATTTGCATTCTCGGCGCTCTTAACATGGCTGAGCTGCTTTCCTCCAAAGGCCCCGCCGCAACGATAGCCAGATCCGCCATTGCTATCAACTGGTCATTCAATCGTTCGGTAGCCTGCGTAACCTGTGCTACCTTGCCTTTGTCTGCCATTTGAATGATTTCTTCAACCCTCTCGTCGGTAAACTTAACATACAATTCCGCTTTATCCAGGGTTGAGGTCGTGAAAGCCAGCCGGACGTTTTCGGTGGCCAGCTTTACCGCGTACAGGGGACTATCGGGGAGGCTATTGCCCGCCGCCGCTACCATACCTGCTCCCGCCAGGAGTAGTATGACAACGACAGATACCACGGTAGCCCACCGCGGGAACCATCCGAAGAAACCCCGGCTTTCCTGCGGCGCCATATCCCTGATGGCATCCTGAAACTCCCGACCGGCCTTTTCCCGGAACTCGGTGCGCGGGATGATGGACACCGCTTCTTTAGTATCGGACGCCGTCCGGAGCAGCGGTTCAAGCTCGTCAGCATATTCGGGATAACTTTTCAGGCATGCCTCGATACTCTCTCCCTTGATTACCCGTTCCAGACATTCGTCCAGAATATTATCGAAATTATTCGCCTTGTTCATCATACTTTTCCCGCCGATAGCACCCTGCGCAGGGCGGCTATCGCACTGTGTTGTAATGCCTTTACGGCCCCTTCAGTCCTGCCCATTGCTTTAGCAACCTCGGCAATGGACAGTTCTCCGGCAAAGCGCAGGGAAATCACTTCCTGCTGCGCTTTGGTCAGCTTCTTCGTTGCTTCTGCCACCTCTTCTATCTGCACATTACGTTCTGCTATATTCTCCGGGTCACCGTCGGAGGCAGTTATAGACTCATCGAGCGGTTCGGTCGGCCGTTTCGACTTCTTCCTGAAATAATCCACAATCTGGTTATGAGCGATACGATACAGCCAGGAGGAAAACGGCATACCCTTCCATTTGTATGAAGAGATGGATTGAAGGGCTTTTAGAAAGACTTGCTGAGTCATGTCCTCCGCTTCTATCCTGTCACCTATTTTGAGAACCACATATCGATAAATTTTATCGAAATTATCCTCATATAATTGAGTTAAAGCCACCGCATCGTGCTGCTGCGCACGCCGGATAAGGCCTTCCTCATCCTGCACCTGACAACTCCTGTCCTGTCCCGGTCAATTTCTTAAAATCGTATCACCGGTCTGATAATTAGGGTGCTACCCTGTGCATATAGTATAACGAATGATATAGTAAAAAGATAGCTATAGATTCTGTTTTCACCTGTGCCACCCGGCTGTGAAATATGCTAAAATTGCACAATAACCTGAATAATACAGATGATTATCTGGAGACGGAATGTTGCCCTATTCCATACGCCGGATGGAGAAGGATGACCTGGGGCAGGTAACCGCCATCGACCGTGAGGCCTTCCCCACCCAGTGGCCTCCGGCTAATTACCGCCAGGAACTGCAGAACAAGCTGGCTCATTACCTTGTCGTCTGTGATGATTCCAGGCTTTCCGAAGACCCTGTAGAACCGCCGAAGAACGGACTCGCCGCGCTGGCATCCTGGCTTCTCCCCTGGGCAAAACGTGGCGCCGATAAAACCGACGACTTTCCTGAAGCGCGTTATTTAATCATCGGCTTTTCCGGCATCTGGGTGATGGTGGACGAAGCCCATATAACCAATATCGCCGTCCGCCAGGAATACCAGGGCCGGGGATACGGTGACCTGCTGCTCATAGCAACTATAGACCTGGCACTAGAACTCAAGGCCACTATCATGACCCTGGAAGTGCGCACTTCTAATCAAGTGGCCCAAAAACTCTACGGAAAATACGGGTTTGTGCAGACAGGAGTACGCCGCAGCTACTATCTGGACAACAGAGAAGACGCTATAATCATGTCCACAGAAAGCATTACTTCAGATCCGTTTCAGAAAAGACTGCGGCAGCTTAGAGAGGAGCTGGCAGAAAAACTGACATAAGATTACCACTGCAGTCGGAAAATGCTGCGTTTCTTGGGCAGGTAATCAGGATTACCCATGTTTTCACGAATCCAGGCTTGAAGGTTATCCCTGCACTCTAGTGAAGGCTCAGCCAGCTGGTCGGCCCCGATAGTTTCCAGGTAGCTGTCCGATTTGAATTTAACCGCCGCATCTATCCTGTCATTAATTTCAGATGTGTCATGAAACAGCTCGGACAAATCGTTAAGCAGGTCTTCCGGGAGAAATCCGACAGCATCTTTGTGTTTGTTCCAGGCACCGGTCTTGAATTTTTTTACCCTGCCGTTATAGCCTAATTCGCGGCTCAACTTCTCGTTGAATTTAACATTATTACAGATACGGACGACTTTACCCATCGGCGACCTGCTTACCCTCCAGAACTGCAGTCCGAGGGCCAGCACCAATAGCAACACCATCGCTATGACTAATATTATGGTTGATCCTGCACCGTCCAAAGCTCATACCTCTCTTAGCAATTTTTCAATATTTAATCCCGGATAAAGCGGATTTTCAGATAAAATTATATAAAAAGCGACCGATAAATACAAATAAACATTGAAATCGATAGAGGAAAAAATTTGTGACAATAATAATTCCATAAGCGTCCCCGGTATTTTCTCAACAACCGCTTTGACCGCTTTCTGGGGAAGTGCTAGAATTATCAGATAAGGAGAATAGCGGTCAAGGAGGAACAACCCTATGTCCGGGCATTCTAAATGGCACTCGATTAAACACCAGAAGGGAGTCGCCGATGCCAGGCGTGGTCAGCTGTTCACGAAACTGACGAGAGAAATTATCGTTGCCGCGCGCGAGGGTGGCGGAAACACTGAGATGAATTTCCGGTTGCGTCTTGCCGTCCAGAAGGCACGCGATGCCAACATGCCCATGGATAACATCGACAGGGCAATTAAAAAAGGCACCGGCGAACTGGAGGGAGGCAGCCTGACCGAACTGACTCTGGAAGGCTACGGCCCCAACGGCATCGCTATCCTGGTCAACGCCCTCTCGGACAACCGCAACCGCACTATCCAGGATGTCAGGGGCACGTTCACCCGTCACGGCGGCAGCCTGGGGGAAAGCGGCTGTGTGGCCTGGCTCTTCAACTCTCAGGGGATTATCGTTATCAATACCGAGAATGTAGACCCCGATGAGCTGGCGCTTACGGCTATCGATGCCGGAGCCGTTGACGTTAAGGTGGAAAACAATTACGTGGAAGTCTATACCGCGCCGGAGGAACTGGAAAAGGTCAGGGAAGCTTTAAGTGAGCAGAAAGTTGAAATAGAATCGAGCGAGTTGACCATGTCCCCGAAATCGCTGATTGAACTGGACGAGAAGTCCGGCCTCCAGACACTGAAGCTCCTCGATAAGCTGGAAGATATAGACGACGTCCAGAATGTTTATACTAATGCCGATATCCCTGATTCGGTGGTAGCCGGCTACGAGTCGGCGTAAGCCCAAGTGTTGATTCAAGGAGATTTACTCTCAAGAACCGTAATATCAGATGAAGATTTTAGGTATCGACCCGGGTACCGTGGTGATGGGCTACGGCGTGATTGAGGGCGAAGGGGACGAGGTAGCCCTGGTAGATTACGGTGCCATAGCCGTACCGGAGAAATTACAGACCGCCGAACGTTTGAGCCACCTTTACACCGAGCTTCAAAAAATCATTCAGAACCACCTTCCCGATGCCGTCGCTGTGGAGCAGCCTTTCATCTCCAAGAACGTAAGGTCTGCCATGGCTATCGGGCGGGCGCAGGCAATAGCCCTCCTCGCCGCCGCCGGAAAAGGCATACCGGCTTACGAGTACACGCCGGCGCAGGTCAAGCAGCGCGTTGCCAACTACGGCGCCAGCAGCAAGGAGCAAGTCCAGGAGATGGTGCGCCTGCAACTGGGTCTTTCAGAAGTCCCCCAGCCCAATGATGCCGCCGATGCTTTAGCGGTGGCTATCTGTCACGTTCAGGAAATGCACATCAACGAGTTGCTGGCCGGACGGAGTGAGAAACAATGATAGCCAGCCTCGAGGGTAGACTGGAAACGGTGGAGAGCGACGGGGCGGTTATCAATGTTGGGGGAGTCGGCTTTCAGGTATACATGCCC
>CAYYVO010000012.1:0-8852 GCA_964475175.1 uncultured Dehalococcoidaceae bacterium
GTGGTCACCGGCGGAGAACGTTTGCTCCCCGGCGACGTACAATCCATCCAGAGTTGACTTCAAGTCCCAGTCAATCACCGGGCCGCCACCACCGGCGGTTCGCCACTGGGAAGGACTGGTTCCTTCGATGAAGTTGTAGTTCTGGAGCAGATGTTTGGAGGGGTCGAAGCCTGCTTTTTCATAGGTATTGGTAATGATTTTAGTGGTGGATTCTTCTCCCAGCATAAGTTTCCAGGTGACCTTACGCTCGATATCCGGCATGGCGGGAAAATCGCCGTAGAAAGGCAGGGCATATTCTCCCGTTTGTACCCCTTTTCGGATAGATTCAAACACTTCCGGCGCTGGCCTCATGGCACCTCCATCCGGCCATCCCTGCAAGGGCCAGGGCAGCTTTTTACCGTTGGCATCGACCAGCTGTATATTCTCATAGCTGGCGTCGCCAGCGCCACCATACCAGGTATGCTTGTAACCGGTCCCCAGCATCAGAATCCCGGTCCGCTCCATCAGGGTGAGCTCGGCACCGGCATGCCAGGCCATGGCAGCGCCGTCACCGGTCGAGTTGCGGGAACGGAAGTAATTATAACCGGCCAGCTCTGTATTTAACATCCAAAGAGAAAAGTCGCCAGCGGTGGCCAGCACGGCGGCCTTGGACTTAAACACCATGAATTCGCCGGTGCGGTTGTTGAAGCCCGTAGCACCAATCACCCGGGCTCCCTGGATACCACCTTCGGTCAGTAGGCTGGTAACCATGACCCTGTCGTAGATTTTCACTCCCAGACGTTTGCACTCCTTCTTTAAAGCGGGCTTGAAAGTAGTTCCCCAGATACGTATTACAACCTCCGTAGAATGTTTGGGGCTGACGCGGGGTGAAAGCATAAATTTGGTATCGTCGTACCTGCCTTCGGCACCCAGGTATTCATCGTCGACGTCCCTGATTTTACCGCCCATCTGCTCCAGTTCAAGAAGCGTATCATAATTTTCACGGCATTGAATCTGGCTGCCAATGCCGTTGCCGTAGGGACACTTAATCGGGCCTTTCATCAACGGGCCCAGGACCCCCGGGCGCGCCGTCAGTACTTTAGCCCACTCGTCCGGGTCCACCTTGGAGTGAGGATTAGCCGGAACGTTGCACCAGTGGTCACAGCCCGGCCCCCCGGCGCCGCTTCTGATAGTGTCGCCCTTTTCCACCAGGGCCACCCTGACGCCCTTTCTGGCCGCACTGATAGCCGCCCAGCACCCGGCGATGCCGCCGCCGATGATCAGGACATCGGTCTCGATTTCTCGCTCTTTATCATAGTGTATCGGGTAGGGCCAGGGAGGCGCCTTGCCGTCCTTCTCCAGGAAATCATGCCATTTAGTCATGTTATTATACTCCTCTCCAATTTGCTCTGATAAAACATGCAGTTGTCTATGATTTTACTCCTTTCCCGGGATGTAACCAAATTTTCTTTGACTGATAAAATTCACATTTATCAATAATACTTATCGGGCTGTATTTAAATGCATTAGCCGCCATATTGCTAGGTAGATATGATGCAGCCCTCACTGGAACGAGCACTGAGGCACAAGGATATCCTTAATGCATAGGCTTGTCGTCTAAGCTATACTATTGCACATTACATCAGAGTGTGAACTATGCGTGAGAGAAATTCATCATGATCATATTACCCGTAGTGACTTAGTCCTTAACGACCCAGGCATCAAACAGCAGACCGGAAGCCGGGTCGTACTTCCTATTAAACGCCTCGGGGTGTTTATCCATCAATTCCGTCAGGTCGACCTTCTCTACTTCAACTAGGAAGCCGCTGGTGACGACACCCAGACAATTCCTGGAAACCAGTCCGTGGGGAGATATAATATTATTGGAACCTCCCCGGTCAAGTCCCGGGGCTATCGGGTCGTGCCTTGCCCCGTGGTCCTGAGATACGGCACCCGGTATTATTCTTTCCGTAACACGCGCCCCACCCAGGATAGCTCCCCTCTCGTTATAAAGTTTCACTATTTCCCCGTCTTTTATACCCCTTACGGCGGCATCCTGCGGGTGAATCCATACTGGTTCATACAAATATCCGTCCGGACCCCGGACTTTGCACATGGGGATTTCCCTCAGCCAGGATATATCGTCGTGCTCGGCATGCACCCGCCACTTCCCATGATTTGAAACCAGGAGCAGAGGATACTTCTTTGCCCTTGGGTGTAGCCGGCTTTCCTGTTGAGACTCTCCGTAGGGTATCCAGCGCGGAACCGGCGGTCTTTCATCATCATCGGGGAAGCGTTCGGCTAGTTGCGTCGCGGAGAACTCTACCTTACCGGTCGGTGTTTCGAGGGGGTAGACCTCGGGGTCGTCGGCGAATTTTGTCATGCCAACCGGGTCTTGCTCCCAGTCTGATGCTGTTGGGACTACATAATACCCTTTTTCTCTTAGCTCTTCCCAGTTGATCATGTCCTTAACGCCCGACTCCTCGAAGCCGGCTCTTATCCATTCTTCATCGGTTTTACCTCCCGTGAACTCGTGATATACACCCAGTTTCTTAGCCACTTCACCAACCGCCTCGAAATCGCTTTTAGACTCGCCTACAGGTTCAATGCATCTGGGTTCGGGAAAGATGAGGCAGAACTGCCCGTTCATAACATCCGTCCCGATGTCCTCTTCTTCAAGCTTGGTATTTATCGGCAGTATTATATCCGAATACAGACAGCCGTTCTCCATCCAGGGGTGTTGTGTTAAAACAAATTCTATCTTGGGGTTCCTCATGACTTCGATATTATTCTGCCCGTCTCCCCAGCATCCTATCCAGCAAGGCGAATCCGTCCATATCATGTGTACCTCCGGGCAGTCCTCAGCGGGGTAAGTGTATTTGATAAACTGGTCGGCCACCGGAGCCCAGGGGTGGGAGGCAAAGTACCAGCTGACCGGGCCGCCTGTCTCGATGCACTCGGAGAATCGGTCACGGGGAAGTATTTGCGATACCGACCCCATATGTCCCCCGCGAACTGCCTTCCCGATGTCAGGTGATAATTCGGGTCTGGGTAACGGATTGGTTGCCGCCGAATCACCTTTATGGTTCCATTCAATCATCTTAACCTGGTGGCGTCCCGGTTGGCCTACTCCCTGCATCGCCAGGTTCAGCACTTCCAGCCGGCCCGGTTCGTGTGCATATGGTCCCCGGATATAAGAGCCTCCGTTGCCGTGCGCTATGGATGTGGTTCTGGAGGCCCATTCCCTGGCCAGGGCATTAATCGTCCACTCGGGGACGCCGCATAACGGCGAAGCCCATGCGGGTGTCTTGGGAGTGCCGTCTTCCTCCCCGAGGACGTATTTTTTATACTCTTCGAATCCGTCCATGTGGTTAGCGATATAATTTTTATCGTATAGTCCCTCGGTTATCCAGACGTAAGATATGGCGAGGTGTAGCGCCGCGTCCGTATTCGGCAGCACGGGAATCCACTTGTCAGCCTGCTCGGCCGCCCCGTAATTCAGGTCCGGGCAGATATAGATGGATTTTATCCCGAGTTCTGACCACCAGTAGCAGACGCGGCTCGCCTGCTGGCCGTCCCAAGCCAGGGGCGTGGTTTCGGGGTCGCATCCCCAGAACAGTATCATCTCCGTATTTTCGGCGATATCCTTAAAGCAGTTGGCCAGAAGCGCCATCTCGCCCACATTAGCCGTCATCCCCCACACATGTTCGGCCCCCCAGAACCACCCCTCCCAGCTGTCCGGGCCGCCCCCGGCTACCCTGCTGTAATCACCCAGATATTGATGAAGGAGCCGGGTATGTGTCCCGTGAGCGTAATGCAGGGCCTTGGTCTCACCGTGCGGTGCCGTAAGCGAGAGCACGGCACACGGCCCGTATTCCGCCCGTACTCTCTTTATCTCACCGGCTATAATTTCAGCCGCCTCGTCCCAGGATATTCTCTCATATTTACTTTTACCCCTGTTTTGCGGGTTTCTCTCACCCTTGGGGTCCCAGTCAGTCCTTTTTAACGGGTATTTAATCCTGTTTGGAGAGTGGACACGTTTCTTGTAGGCCAGAGTGAACGGAGGTAATAAGGTCTTCATACCCGGCTCGAAGATTTTACCTCGCGCTTTGATTTTCCAGGGATTCATCTCTTCAGGTCGGTACTTCCAATCGAAGTGCAGCGGCCTGATTCTGACTATCTTACCGTCATCAACATCCACCGCGGCGGCGTTTGAGCCTGCCAGCGGTTCGTTGCCACAAAAACCGAGCCCTTTTATTATTGTCCTCTGCGCAGACATTATTAGGTTCTCTCCTGATACATCTTCAGTTCTAATAGTATAATTTTCATTGAAACAAATAACAACTCTATGTGGCTATAAATTACCAGTGTAGATAATGCTGCTAGAGAAAAATTTTAAAATATATCCTAATGTATGCATTCGAACTCTTAATACTTTACTCAAGAAGATTAAAGGGGGTATCATTGCCAGAAGGAACTTTGACGAGACGGATTGAAGCGCCGACGTGAAAAGGAGGAAGGAAATGTCCGCTCAAAAAATAACGATGGTTTTCAGTGACCCTATGCCCCTCAGCGAAGGTAGCTATCCCGGATTTAATCCCAGAACGGAAAAGGCAAAGGGAATGATTATCGAGTATGATACCTCCGTGACAATGCGTGATGGCATTAAGATATACGTGGATGTCTACCGCCCGCAAAGGGAGGGTGAATACCCGGCTCTTATTGCCTGGGGACCTTATGGCAAGCACGGTCGTATAAAATTAGAAGACATGGTGAACTGCGGCCTAGAAGACCATGTCTTTAATGAGTACACCAAGTTTGAAGCGCCTGATGCCGTGTACTGGTGTAAAAATGGCTATATTGTTATCAATGCAGACCCGCGTGGTACCTGGAATTCCGAAGGAGATCTGACATTATTTAGTGAGCAGGAAGTAGAAGACTGCTATGATTTAATAGAATGGGTCGGTACCCAAAGCTGGAGTAACGGTAAGGTGGGCATGCACGGTGTCTCCTACCTCGCCTGGACGCAATGGAAAGTAGCAGCAGCCAATCCGCCGCATCTGGCGGCAATAAATCCTTGGGAGGGAGTGAGTGATTTTTACCGTGAACTTGCCTTCCACGGCGGTATCCCGGAGACATATTTTTACCCTATATTTCAGGCAAACGTCAGATTCTCAAAAACACGGGTAGAAAATCTGCTGGAAATGCAGCGGCGGCATCCGCTATTTGACGGCTACTGGGCAGGGAAGAATGCCGACTTGTCAAAGATAACGGTGCCAGCTCTGGTCGTGGCCAGCTGGACAGACCACGGCCTGCATAACCGCGGGACGTTAGAAGGTTTCAAGAAAATCGCTTCCAGGGACAAGTGGCTGATTGTCCACGGACGGAAGAAGTGGCAACACTATTATCAAAAAGAAAACGTGTAGAGGCAGAGACAGTTTTTCAACAGGTTTTTAAAGGGCATCGATAACCACGTAAAAGACTGGCCCAGGGTCACACTGGCGGTCAGGGAAAAATACTACATCGGAAATACCAGAACCGAAAAAGAGTGGCCGCTGGAGCGTACCCGGTATACAGAACTATACCTGAATGCCGGTGACGGGGAGTTAAGCAAGTCTCCGGTGAAAAAGGAGGCCAGTGTTCGTTATAAAGTGAATGACATTAAAGACAAGACCCAGCACGCCCGCTTTGAATTCAGTTTTAACCAGGATACCGAGCTGACCGGACATATGAAGCTGAAACTGTGGGTGCAGGCAGACGGTAGCGACGATATGGATTTGTTTATTGCCATAGAGAAAATCGACCGCGCCGGTTATGTCGTCCCGTTCGCATTCTTCGGCAACCATGATGATGGCCCCGTCGCTCTCGGATGGCTGCGTGTTTCCCATCGTGAACTTGATAAGGAGAAGTCAACACCTTACCAACCTATACACGCTCAGCGGAGAGAAATAAAGCTTAATGCTGGTGCAATCGTCCCGATCGAGATAGAAATCTGGCCTTCAAGCACTCTGTTCAAACAGGGTGAGAAACTAAGGCTTTTGGTACAAGGCAGCGATATCTACTCATACCCAGAAGGCGGACACATGAACGCGCATACCGCCACCGTAAACAGGGGCGAGCATATTATATATGCCGGAGGCAAATATGATTCTCATCTTCTCTTACCGGTCATTCCTTCTGGTTAAACCTGTATTGGACATCAATGTTCAAAGATGCCAACTTTCCAGCGGATAAGGAGGCAGGACGTTAACATACTTGTCTTAAGGGAGAATGGTCTTTTAGGTCACAATGTGGTGATTCGTCAGCGCTGAGGACAGATTCAACGATCTCAGTGTTTTACAAAATCAGTAATATTATACCTACCAGAGGTAGATGCTTTCGTGAGTAATAAACTTAAGCGGAGTTCCACAGAACTAAGAGCGTGGATATATAAAGATTAACCGTATTTTGTCTAGACTCGTCGCGTATTGAAAAATTATAACTAATGATGAATACCAGCTTAGTACTTGGTAAAGCCGGGTAGGAACGTAGCAATTTGGGGGAAAGCTACCAGTATTATCGCGGCTATTACCAGTGCTATTAGGAAGGGCGCAATACCCTTAAAGATGGTTTCCAGAGGCACGTCTTCGGCAATCCCCTTGATGACGTACACATTTACTCCTACCGGCGGTGTGATTACGCCCATTTCGGTGATAAGGACTATTATTACCCCGAACCATATCGGGTCGAAGCCCAGCGACATAACCAGCGGGAAAATGATGGGCACGGTGAGGGTAATCAGGGCCAGGGCATCCATAAAACATCCCCCCACCAGGTACATGAGAATTATGAGGCCCATGACAGCCATGGGTGGAAGCGGCAGCCCGGCTACCCAGTCGGATAAGACGAGGGGTATCTTGGCTATGGCTATGAAATGGCCGAAGACAGTGGCTCCGGCAACAATGACCATGACCATGCATGTTATCCGTAAGGTGTCCTTGATGGCGAATAGGAACCCCTGCCACGTTAACTGCCGACGGAAAAGACCTATGATTAAAGCACCGGCCGCCCCCACGGCTCCGGCCTGGGTGGGGCTGAACAGGCCCAGAAACAGGCCGCCTATCACCAGAACGAATAGGGCTATCATCTCGATCATTCCGGTAAGCCCGGCTATTTTCTCTTTCCAGCTTGTTGGTGCCCCGGTTGGAGCGATGTTCGGGTTACGCATGCATAGCAAAAATACCACAGCTATAAATAGAGCGGCTAAAAGCAGGCCGGGTATGACACCGGCGATAAACAGTTTGCCTATAGATTGCTCGGTAAGTATTCCGTAAACGATAAAAATGGTGCTTGGGGGAATCATTATACCAAGGCTTCCCGCGGCAGCTACACAGCCCGTGGCCAGTGAGTCATCGTATTTATATCTCTTCATTTCCGGCAGAGCTACCCTGCCCATAGCCGCGGCAGTCGCATTGGTTGAACCGCACATCGCGGCAAAGCCGGCACAGGCGGCAATGGTAGCTATAGCCAGTCCGCCTCGCCTCTGTCCGAATATTACGTAACCGGCATCATAAAGCCTTCGGCTCATTCCTGAGGAGTAGGCAATCGCGCCCATGAAAATAAACATGGGAATGACGGTGAGAGAATAAGATGACAACGTGGCGAAGATATCCCTTGCCAGCATGCTGAATCCCGCCTGCGAAGTAACCAGAAAACAGAAGCCGGCAAGCCCGACCAGGGCCATGGTAAACCCGACCGGCATACCGAGAAGAAATATAACTATCAGAACAACGATACCTATGATGCCAACGGTAACCGGGCTCACTTCTTCACCGCTTTCAATACGGATTTAATTAGTTCTACCAGCAGTACCAGGCAGACCGGGATACAGCAAAAGCCCAGGGCATAAACAAAGGGATAGAAAGGTATTCCCTGGGTCATGGAGACTTCTCCAGTGATCTGGAGGACATGCCCGTATTCATAGCTGCGCCATGCCAGCAGCATGAACAATATTATTCCCAGGAGAAATACGAATGAACCGAGAATTGCCTGCGCGCGTTCAGGTAGGCGTAGTGTGAGAAATTCTACCTTGATGTGCCCGCGTACAATATGTGTATACGCGATAGCAAACGCGGTTACCACCACGCCTAGGAATGCTACTATCTCGATGGCGCCTGGTATCGGGTTATTAAATATCTTGATTCCGATGACATCGGCGACAATAAGTCCGAGCATACCGACCAGGCCGATTCCCGCGACCCAGTTAAGCCATTTACTGATAGCATTGGTGAATCTTTCAATACGTTCTATCGTATCTTGCATAAGATAAACACGTTTATTGGGGGTGCCCGAAAGTCGAAACTACCCTGAGCGAGCACCCCCCGAAAAGCATGACTTAAAACGGTGAATCTCAATTATTATGGTGCAAACGGCGCCACTTCAGCCTCTACCCATGATACGCACTCCTCTGCCGTCGGTGCCTTGCCAGCCCAGTAACTGACCCGATCGAGCAGGTAGTCCTCGTAATCGGATACGGGTAGTCCTGCGGCACCCTTCTCCGATATGTACGTATCCTTTACCACCTTGGCGGCAGCCACCCATCGTGCCATTTCATCCGGCGCTAGCGAAATTACCTCCCGGCCTTCAAATGAGAGGAAATAGTCTATTGCCACCTTATCGTAATAGCTCCAGACCTTGGCATGTTTTTCACTCCATTCCTTACTGACCTCGTTGAAGACCTTTTTATACTTGTCTGGAAGACTTTCCCATTTATTGTTGTTCATAACCACGAACATGTCGGCCGTATAGCCCACATCATAGCAGGTGGTAAGATACTTCACTATCTCGGCCTGTTTCCAGCCTTTGAGGACCTCGGGGGGACGAACACTGCCGTC
>CAYYVO010000012.1:8862-14888 GCA_964475175.1 uncultured Dehalococcoidaceae bacterium
GGCCTCGGCTATCTTGGCGCCCACGCCGGTCGACCTCAACACCAGTCCTTTCATATCCTCTAGCTTGCGTACTGGCTTATCTGTGGTGAGAATAGTACCCGGCCCATGTGCATGGAAATATAGGACATGCACGTCGTCAAATTCTTTAGGTTTGAATTCTTCATAGTAGTCGTTGGCTACCTTGGTGGCTACCCAGCCGCTCGGGTAGCCGTGAGGGAGGTCCACCAGTTCGGTGGCCGGGAAGCGGCCCATCGTATAGGCAAGAACGGACATGCCTATATCGGATATGCCTTCGACGACACCGTCATAAACCCCGGGAGCTGGCGTTAGTGACCCTCCGGGATAATGTGTAATTTTTACCCAACCGTCCGTACGTTCTTCTATCTCCTGACAAAACTGGTCGACCAGTACGGAATGTAAATGCGATGGCGGGAAGAAGTTACTGTAAGTAAGTTCTATAACCTTAGTAGGGGCTGCTTCTCCACAGCCCCCCATAAAGGGGAACGCTAATAACGTTACAGCTAAGAATACAAAAAAGATCTTTTTCACTGAATTACCTCCTTCTGTTTTTCAAATTAGCATATGGTATTTTTAAACAGTTATCTGATATATCATCACCTCCTGAATCAAGTTATTACTACGCACCATTAAAAACATAAGATGTGTTTAGAGCTAGCTGCTGACTATCTCGAGTTATTGTGAATGATATTTTAATGAATACTTTCCAGTCTTATAATATACCCGATACTTCTTGTTAAGAGTAAGATATTGTATTTAAACAATATTTTCATCAGCGATTATGCCTTTTTATTTCTGTCAAAGCTAGGTATTAATGCTTACTTACGGCCTGCTCGGCAAAAATTAGTTCGGTCGCAGCCTGGCCATAAGCGCTTCAATTACAGCACCTTTGTTAATCTTTGTCAAACTAATCTAATTATTGTCTATATGTTGGCTTGTTGGTGACATTCGCCACATTGGCATAAGTAGCAAGAGAGACACCACGCCGGCAGCCGCCGCCAGGACGAACGACCAGCTAAGCGTGCCTGTGGTATCGGCTATCCAGCCGGCGATTATAGGGGAGATTATTGAGCCAATGCCCAAATAAACGGTCCACAGGCCGACGATACTACCGGAAGACTCCTTGGAGAAGTAGTCTGAGGCGGCTGCAGCGTACATAGACCAGGCAGTCCCGTAGCCCAGAGAAAAAACAGCCGTAAATATAAACAACACTATGCCCCGTCCGAAGGCCATTCCCAGGCTGCCCACGGCTATGATTAAGGCACACAGCATCATGATTTTTATCCTGCCTGTTTTATCAGAGAGGGGACCCAGAGTAATTTTCCCGATTATGGCGCCTATGCCTATCACGGTTATTAGCCTGGTTGACAGGTCATACGAAAATGATAGCTCCTGTACAGCATATGTACTTAAAAAAGTAAATGGTATGATTATAGAAAAACCCGTAAGCAGATACGCTAAACCTATCAGCCAGAACCTTTTATCCCTCAAAAGTCCGATATAAATCACGCTGACCTGATCAGTTGTGTGCTGCTTGGCACTTTTTTGACGAAGCTCAGATTGCTCTCCTGGGTGATTTCTGACTGCTAAGAAGTTTAGGGCAGCCACAGCGAATCCTAATACACCCAAACTCATCCATCCCGCCCTCCAATCATACGCTGTGACTATTAGCGGCACAGCTGTGCTGGTGCCAACAATTCCGAGAGCACTACCAACATCAATAAAAGCCAGCGTCTTGCCTCTGTGTTTATCACTGGTCCATCTCTGCGCCAGTGCAATGGTGGGAGCCCAGCAGACGGCAGAGCCAATACCAGCCAGTGTGAAGAATAGACTGGCCTGAGTAATTGACGAGGAATATGCCATGAGGAATGTCCCCGCTCCGAATACAGCGACAAACAGGGTAAGCAACAGGCGTATGTTATATCTATCCCCGAGGAGACCGAGGACAGGAGATAATATTGTATAAGCTATAAAGAACGAGGCATAAATAACCCCTGCCTCAGTCTTTGAGATAGCCAACGAGGGAAGCATCTCAGGTAACAGTATACCGTAGCCATACCTGACGGCATATGATGTAAATATTGTACAGAAGCATGCCACCAAAACAGCTAGACGTCTATCCATGTGTACAAAAACCCCGCGGGCTACTTATAAAGCCTTACTTTACGTAAATATTTATATCCCAGTAAGTTATTCTATCATATGTTTGAGTTCTGTCAATTAACTTCGGGTTAGTTCTTCTAGTATTACAATCTGACTAATTGTTCAATCTGATAAAAAGGTCCGCCAAATTTCACGCCTGTATGCTAGGCGTGTGACCTACCCGCCAAAAACTGGTCCAGGCATAATGTTAGGAAAACGAAACCAGTAAAAAGGGGGATAGATGGTCAGCAAGCGGTACACACCGGAGAAAATCATCAGCAAGCTCCGCGAGGCTGAAGTCCTACTCAGTCAGGGATCCAGTATCGCCGAAGCCAGCAAGCAGCTTGGGAAGTCCCGACCGCAATTACACTCTTTACATCATTCACCGTTGGTACTGCCACATTGACTGTTACGCCGCTATCATCCACCAGAACCGTCAGTCTCATTGTCTCCAGGAGCAGTCGCCACTGACTATCATCCAAGGCATCCATGTTGCGGGCGGCAATCTCACAGAACCGGCGTAAGCCCTCATCATCCACCATAGCTTGCCTGAGTTCGGCCAATTGCCTTTCCAAGTTGGCTATCTCCTTGCCAAGTTGCTCCTGCTGTTCTGCTATTCGGCGACACTCAGCCTGCAACTTCTCTTCTGGATAGTCCAGTAAATGAAGATGGAGACGTAATGCCTTCTGTTCTGCATGATCAAGCAGATCCAGCCGCTGCCGGTTTGATTTAATCTCCTCCTCCAGACTGATTATACTCTGCCCTCTATCAAGCTGGCCTTTTATCGCCGGGATGAGACGCTCGGGTTCAAGCAGTCTTTTCTGCATACCCGCTTTAATCTCCTCCCACAAGGGAATAGCCTCTATATATCTATGGCATTTTAAGCACCTGTAGTATGAGAGCCTTTGTCGCCCTTTCCAGAGGGTAGTTCCTGCCATCCGTCGTCCACAGGAACAAAAGACGAGACTGCGAAGCGGCGGATACCAGTTCTTCGTATGCCTTGAACTATTCTGCTGGTTTTGTCTGAATCTATTCCTGAGAGCATAAAACTGCTCATCGCTTAGAATCCTCAAGCTCTCGTCTTCATATACGAGCAATCACTCTTTCTCGGGGACATTGATCGTCTTTCGCTTGCCCTTCATATCGACAGTGGCCTTTGTTTTATAAGCGTATACTTTACCAATCAATATAGGATCACTCAAGTTGCTAACAATGGTACTTCTACTAATGGGGATGCCGTGCAGATGCTTCATCATCTTCTCTATCTTGTTACCAGACATACCATCGACAAGGAGCCAATCAGCCCAACGCTTTACCCAAGCTGCTCGTTCAGCATTCACCGTATATCGCCCGCTATTAGCATCGGGTACCTGACCCCAGTCTCTACGATACGGATGATAGTCGTGCGCAAACTTAGAGCGTCCGGTGGGCATCATGTGATCTCGCTCAGCCCTCATCCGACGCCCCCGGCTCGTGTTTGCCCGGATAGTGTCGGCATCGGCATGGGCTTTAGCGCCATAGAGAAACAGCATGGTTGCCTGCATCGGATCATCGGGGGCAACGGTCTTCTCCCTGGCAAAATGAACCTCAAGGCCTTCCCTGCGAGCATACCTATGTAATAGCCAAAGGCATCCCACTTGCGGGCCAGCCTGTCAGTGCGGGGGAAAACCACTACCTCTAACTCTCCTCTGTGTTTCAGGTCAATAGCCTCGTCCAAAATTGCTTCAAACTGTGGCCTGTTCCAAGTAGTCGATTCCTCCTGTATCACTCGCTGGGTAATCTCTGTTAGCCCTGCCTCCACCAAGTAAGTTCGCACTTCATCGACTTGGACGTCAGGACCGTAGCCCTTCAGTTGATCCTCCTCACTCACTCGGATTATTGTGAGCGCTCTTTTCATTTTGCCCTCCCTTCAGGATAATCCTGTAAATCCCGCCGTTGTCGGGTAGGGATTCTACTTTCCACTTGAAACTTGACTCCATACTGCCTCCTTGTAGTAGCCATGCCAAGAACAGTTCATCATCTACTTCTCCAGTTCTTCGACTGCCCTCCTCCTGCTGCTCTGCGGCGAATGCCTTAAGCCTCCGCATGAGCCGTGGGCTGAGCCAGAAGTCAATATCTTCACTCTTCATCATGTGCCACATCGCCTTAATGAGCTTTATACCATTATTGCCTGAGGCGAGGCCCGACAAATCCCCCCTTAGTCGGTCATCATCTAATTGCTGGTCATTAATCTTAACCTTCAGTCTTGGCATTTATGGTTCTACCTTTTAGAATGCAAATGGGTACGGAATCAGCGCCCAGCCACTTCGTTACCACGGCGGTAGCCTGGTTGCATCAGGTTACCGCCACCTTATTTATTTATGTACCCTTCCCACCGGTACAGGGAGTACGATGCTATCTAGTTCTCTTCGTTTATTACCTTTCCAATTCCATCCGGTGCCTTTTCTTGTGGCTCCTCCGGTTCATACGGGCATCCTTCACATGTATCCCGCGAATAACACTCCATGGCATATTCAACCCAACTGGTAAAACTACCTCCTTCCCAGCGATCTTCTAGGGCACCCTGGAACCTATCCCAGACCTCGCCGTCCAAAGATATTGTGATCCGGTGACGTGGTTTTTTACTGATAGTTGATTTACATCTACCATTTAAATTATACATACATAATTATACGCATTATTATATATGTATTGTCAAATGCAATATAATCTATTAGATTGTTCACTACACTGGTGATAATAAGTAAATCGAACATGACTTCTGCGTGAGGGGGGCTTTGATCGACCTACCTGATGCTGAATTACCCTACGGCGGTGAGATTCTGTATGTAGAAAGATGGAATCTGAGGCAGATGAAATAGGTTATATATCCCTGAGTCTCTAATAGTGAAGTTAGATATATTCGTAGTGAACAACTTTGCCTACTGTGCAGTGAACAATCAGACGAATTGTTACCTCAGTGATAAAAACGTTCCTTTATTTGTAGTAGTCTAGACTTAGTCTGACATTTCAAGTAAATTAAACAAGATAGAGAAAGGAATATAAACAGGTATGTCCAAATAGTGCTCTCGGATATTAGCCTCCAGCACCTGAAGCTATGTTAACGATGGCTAGGAGGTAAGCAGTTGTATCACCTTCGGGGGCAGGTCAGTTTCAGGATGTCCTTTATTTCTTCCTGAGTTAGAAACTTCCCCTTTTCAGATGTGTATTCCGTGAAATGGGCCGGTTTACTCCCCGGATAGTGGGGGTTTTCAACTGATTGGTCGTAAGGTCTAACACGCGGTCGGATGATAAACATATCCTTTGTCTCCAAGACGTGCTCGGCTTCATCTTCGGTCATAAGCTCTTCATGTATTTTTTCGCCGGGTCTGGCTCCGATGGTCTGCACCTCTATCTGCGAGGGCTGGTACCCGTATTTCGGAGCCAGCTCTTCAATCATAGCTTTAACGAGATCGCTTATCTTCAGTCTGGGCATTTTCAGGATGAATATTTCCCCGCCTGCGGTCATCTCGGTTGCCGTGAAGAGCAAACTGATTGCCTGGTCGGGGGATATGATAAAGCGCGTCATCCTGGTGTCTGTAATCGTTACCGGCCCTCCCTTTTTTATCTGTTCGATGAAGATTGGAATGATGGAGCCACGCGAGCCGATAACGTTGCCGAATCTCCCACTGGAGATGGCCATACCACTCACATACCGGTTGGCAGCAATTGTCAACCTTTCGGAGAGAAGCTTGGTGGCCCCCATAACATTAATCGGGTTAACCGCCTTGTCGGTGCTAATATTTATCACCTTCCCGATGCCGGCCTGCCTCGCCACCTCTATAACGTTCTGAGTCCCGATTACGTTTGTCTTGAATGCCTCAAAT
>CAYYVO010000013.1:0-10149 GCA_964475175.1 uncultured Dehalococcoidaceae bacterium
GGAGGAAATGGAAGCCCTGGCCGAAATCAGGCCGGACGATATGAGCGAGGCTGTTGAAGGCTATAAGAATAATATAGGCAACGCCCTGGAGAAAACGGCGCAGCTCAGCACCGCAGGCGCTTCCGATAACATTACCGAACAGGTAGCAACCGCCATTTCAGAGCACCTGACGACGCTGGACCGGATTGAAGAAAAAACACCGGAGAAAAACCGGGAAGCAATCAGGCAGATGAGAGAGCTTATCAACCAGAGGCAGATAAACTCCCTGCGAATCCTCGCCAGGGAAAACCCGGTGAGAGCTGCGGAAATCAATCTGAATAATATGCAGAATCAACTGGAAAGAGCCAGGAAAAAAGCCGGTACTGCCGGTGCCGAGGATATAGAAGCGAATCTCAGCCAGTTCGAATCTCTCAACGAGTTAGGTAACGATATCTCCCGAGCCGCCCGTAGTTCCAATGGTAATGCCGGGATCATCGATGACCTCAATACCCGCAATACGGCGCGTAATCTCGAAATCCTCAATGATATCTATGAGAATGTACCGGAACAGAGCCAACCAGCCGTAGAGAGAGCCATGAGACGCATCATAGAGAGTCACCAGGAAGCGGTGACATCACTGGAAGAATCGGGTGTATCAGCCAACGTTACGGAAGAACTGCGCCTGCATGATGAAATCACAGGTAACGTACGTGAAAGGGGCTCGGACAATGCTCCAGGCAGTTCTCAAAGACCGAATAATAACGGCAATAATACTCCGGAGCCTGTTTCGGACAACACCACCAATAAACCCGATGTACGGGCGGAATCACCTACCCGAGAAAACAACAACAATACCGGTAATACGCGCGGGCAGAGTTCGGGCACCTCTCCCAACGGACGCCGCTAGTCCGCCTTCAAACACTCGCTGACATTTCTTAAAACATCTCCCCTTTTTAGACTATTTCGGCATCAATTTAGTTATGGGTGTAACAAATTTACCCATCCTGCGTTAAACATTCCGGATGCCGCGGTAAAAGCAAAAAAGCAAAAAGGAGATAATAAAATGTTAAGCAAAATCAAAAGGTTTATCGTAATGCCGGTACTATTAGCGACGATACTGGTGGGCGGCACCGCCGGAGTTATCATGGCCGATGAAGAAACCGATACCAACAACACCCCTCCGCAGGTTACCCTGCAGGAGCTGGTTGCCAGGTACCTCCAGGTATCATTGGAAGACCTGCGGAGCGCCCTCCGCGAGGCCAGGGAACTGGTAAAGGATATCGAAGACCCGCAGGAAGCCCGCAGGGAGTTCGGGGTAATAATCAACAGGATACTGATTAATAAATACGACGCCGCGATGACCTGGCAGGAAGCCCTGGAAGCAGCCAAGGAAGCCTACAAAAGACTGATGCAGCAGAATAAAGAACAGAGAAAAGAGAATATCCGGAACCAGCAGAATGAAATGAGAGAGCGGCTTCAAGCTCAGAAAACAGAGATGAGACAGCAGCTGGAAGCCCGTAAAATAGAAATGAAAGAGCAGCTGGAAAACAGAAAGGCACAGATGAGAAGTCAGCTTCAGCTACGAAAAGAGCAGATGCAGCAGCAGCGTAACGAATGGCGGCATCAAATCCAGGCCGGAAATGCCGAAAGACGCGAACAGCATGAAGAGACCAAGCAAAACAGTCAGGCCCGGCACCGGATAAACCGCATGAATGCAACTGATTTGGCGGCAGATGCTTACGACATCCCGGTAGAGGCGGCTACCGAAAATATCACAGTTTACTAAGTTACAGCCAGACTATCCTTTATCCTCTTATGGGGCGGAGAAATTCCGCCCCATTTCCATTTTACCCTGAATGATACGTAAATCAGTCAAGCCTTCTGACACTGGGGAAAAAGGTCAGCGCCAGTATGGAAATCACGATAAGAATCACGGCCATTCCTCCCACCACCCACTGCACCGGTATCACCTCGGCCATTATCCCGGCGAAAAAGGTGCAGACACTCATAAAACCCCACTGCATATTGAAGATGCTCATCACCCTTCCCATATACTCCGCTTCCGTATAACCCTGCAGCAGGGCGCTGCCGATTGCCAGGCGGAACGCCTGCCCCAGCCCGACGAATACCATGATGCCTAAAGTGAGTCCCCAGGTTGCAGAAAAAGCGAAAAAGGTCAGGGCAATGCCGGATACGATTCCGCTCAGCAGCATTATCAGGCCGCGCTTTTTATTGGGTATGGAAGCCAGGGTAAGTGAACCCGCCATTGCCCCAAAACCGGCGACCATCATCAGCATGCTTCCCCGGCTGGCACTTACTTTCAAGATATCGTCTATGAAGATTGGCAGCAGCTGCTGATAAGGCATGGATAACATTACACCGGCCAGTGTAAAACCCAGCACAGCCAGTATCGTCATGTCTTTGGTGATATACCTGAATCCCTTGCCGACATCCGAAAGGATATTCCCCCTTGAGACCGGAATCTGCCTTTCGATTTTTACGAAAAAGATAAAAACGGCGCCCAGGACATATAGACCGCTCATAGTGAAATACACCCCGGAGAAACCGACTGAATCGACCATAATGCCGGCAAGCGCCGGGGCACCGACAGTCAATATATTCAGTCCGAACATATTGATGGCCACGGCATTCATTAATTTATCCCTGCTGATTATCTCCGGCAGCATTGCCTGCAGTGCCGGCATCATAAAGCCCATTACGGTGCCCATGCATAATGCGGCCCCTATCAGTATCCAAAAGGAATCGGCATTTTCCTTGCTTATAATGCCCGTCAAAAGAGTTGTCGCAACGATGCCGGACACAACCGCTGATGCCAGCATTCCTACCATAACAATCCGCTTTTTCGGAATACGGTCGGCAATAGCACCGCCGAATACGGATATACCTATCATTGGAAGCGCACTTACGAGAGCCATGGTACCGAGAAGAGCGGAGGAACCGGTAAGACGGTAAATCAGCAAAGGCCCGGTGAATATGTTCATGGTCATCGCAGCGAACTGACCCAGCGACCCGAAGAGGTATACACGATAATTTGGATTCTTTAGGGCGCCTGAAACCCTGTGCCAGAAGGCTGGATTGCCGATTTGACCATTTACCGGGCTATTCAAAAGCTACATCCTGAAAGTAAATAGTATCAATCCACATTAGATAATCAATCTGCCCGCGAAAGCAGCATGTGACTTGGATACTAGTTTAACTTAATACGCATAATATGGCAAAAGCATGAATATACGCTAAAAAGCATGACCTACATCCCATGACTAAATAGCTATTTACTTAGCTCTTGCGGTCAGTCAAAATTATAGTATCACTATAATAAATACTGTACACAAAGCCATGAAATCAGCTTCCAACTTCAGGGGTAAGCAGATGAAGAGAGAAGCGGGATTCTCCCTGATAGAAACGATTGCGGCGCTGGCTCTGATGGGCATTATCAGCGCAGTCTTTTTAGGGGCGCTGGCGACCAGCTCTAATTCACGCGCGCTTGCCGACGAACACGTTTCCGCCAGAATCCTCGCCGAATCCCAGATGGAGGATGTCCGGCAACTCGATTACGCCTCTTCATACGAAGCTTCGCCTTCCATCCCCGCCAAATACCCCGGCTACACAGCCGACATCGACGTTGAAAATATGCGTAACGGGCACATCCAGAAGATAACGATAACCGTAAGTCACCGTAGTTCTGATATTACCGTTCTGGAAAGCTATAAGGTAAGGCGTACCAATGATACTTCATAAAATACGGTCGAAAATAAAGTATCAAAATGGTTTCAGTTTAATCGAGACGATAGCGGCCATGGCTATTATCGGTCTTATCGGCACCGGTTCGGCCGTAACCACCGTGCAAATGCTTAACCAGGGAGAACGTAACAGCGAATGCACCGCTGTCAGCCGTAATGCCATGAATGCTATTTACTGGATAAGCCGCGACGCCCAGATGGCTCAGACAATTACACCGGACGGTGGCGATACCGGCTTTCCGCTGACTTTAGGCTGGACGGACTGGGATAATACCGAGTTTCAGGTCGTTTATTCTATAGAAGACGGCAAGCTCAAGCGTGATTATTCCGGCGGAGGTACGGAACCGACCGTTATTGCCGACTATATAAATACAAACGCGGATAATACCACCTGCCAGCTCGTTGAAGGAAAGCTCTCCGTAACCGTTACCGCCACCACCGGCGAGGGCTCCAGAACTGCCAGTGTCACCAAAGTACGTGAAATTGCCCCGCGCCCTGGTTTGTAAAAAAGATGTTTAAGAGAATTAAAAGCTATTATTTCAACCGATTCCGTGAAGAAACGGGACAGGCACTTATTATAGTCCTGGCAGTGTTGATGATCGGCGGTCTGACGCTTCCGCCGGTTCTCTCGCAGGTAGGCAACGCCCTTAATACCGGCCAGGTATACAATTCTAAAACAGACGAACTCTATGCCGCTGACTCGGGTATCGAGGATGCTATCTGGCAGATAAGGTACGACCGTCTCGAGGTGATATTCAGCGAGCCGGCTTTTGATGATTATGATTACAGTACCGTCTGGGAATACAGTCTCTCCGAGCCGATAAACGACCTGATAGCGGATGTGACCCTCCAGAATATCTGGCTCCTAAAAGATGTGGCAACACCCAGTCCCACTCAGGCCCGGGACATCATCGAGTCGAACAAACTGATAGTTGCCGGTACCGCCGTGGATAATGAAAACTACAAGATAAAGTTAAGCTTCTACCCCGGTGAGGACGAGGAAGAAGCTCTATGGGTAGACTCGCTGGGGATATGGCTGCCGCACGGATTCCACTACGATGGCACATGCAACCTTGAAGAAGACGGGGAAGACCCCTACTACTCCGTTCCCAGCGTCTCTGATCATGCGGGGGGAGAGGCTGTTATATGGGACTTTTCCTCGGTGCCTTTTCTCGACTTCCCGGGAGAAATAGAGTCTTCAGATATGCCGCAATGCACGGAAATTACTTTTAAATATACCGCCGATATACCGGGCGCCAGACCGGTAACGATATCATGGATAGAATCCTCCTGGGACCCGGAAAGCGGTATCAGCCAGGTTATATCGCCTTCCTGGGATATTGATACCAAGGTTTACAGGGTTATCTCGACAGCCGGTGACACCGAAATCGAGGCCTACCCTTCCCGGTGCGAGCTGCGTAAAATGTCGGCAGCTATCGCCGGTGATTATACCGCTATCGGCAATTCCCTGATGATAGACGGCGGGGGGGATTCTTCGATACGTGACGATTTACTACCGTTCAGCAGCACTACCGTCTCCGATGTCCCTAACGATGCCGGGGAAGGATATGCCGACGTTGTATCCGCCTACCTGTACTGGACGGGATGGCGCTCTGAGGGCAGCAAGCAGACTGAGCTATATGACGACTGCGCAAATTTCGGAAAGTGGATTTCCGGCAGCTGCTGGAACATTGACCCAGGTCATTTCAGGAGTCATTTCAGCAGCGGTATAGACGAAACCCGGTACCTCACTCTTAAAGATAATGAGAGTCTGGACCTGAGTGCATATGATGCCGGAACGGTGGTTGTTTCCTGGGAGTACTGGGAAACCGGAATCCTGGAGGGTGAAGGTGAGTATATGGATGGTCTGGACTTCGCTTTTTCCGGTGACGGCGGTGACACCTGGAGTGATAATATCGAGGTATTTCGTAACGATGTCGGCAGTTCAGAGAAGACGTATTACTACATAATCCCGGAAGAATATTTGACCGATGATTTCAAATTCAGGTACTACCTGGTCGGTTTCGGCGAGTCCGACGATGACTGGTGCTATCTGGATAATATCAGGGTCTCGGTGATGCCGCCTGATGACGATGCCGAGTTCAAGATAGACGGCATTCAGGTATTTTTTGATGGAGAAGGAGAACCGGATACCGGCGACGGCGATATAGAGTCAGGCCGGACTCAGGTCCTCCCCAACTTTGACAGCGACGGCGACCCCAACGGCTTTTCCTACGCCTGCTACCTCGATGTCACCAGACTGGTAGAAGAATACGCGGAAATAATCGAGGATGAATTCGAGGTCGAGCACCGCACCGGCAACGGTATATACACGGTGGGCGATGTTGAAGCCGATACCGGCAACATGTGGTCTTACGCCGGCTGGTCGCTCATAATCATTTACTCCAGCCCGGAAACGGCGGGCCACCAGCTCTATCTATATGACGATTTCATGTACGCCGATGAATATACCAACATAGATTTCGATGATGATGGCGAACCCGGGGGGACCATTACCGGCTTCGTCGTTCCGGAGCAAATCGGGGAGCAGCCCAATGCCGCCAAAATGACCTGCTTCGTCGGGGAGGGAGACAGCTATACCGGCGATACCCTGAAATTTACGGGACAATCGATGGCCTACAAATACCTGTTCAATGGCTCAAGTCCATGGAATAATGTCTGGAATTCGCAGTCACCGGGGGCAAGCTATGACGGTATCGATATCGATACTTTTAATGTCCCCTGGTACGATCCCCTGGAGCCGGGAGATACCTCGGCCCTTATCGAGCTTGAGACGGACTCCGATAGCTGGAATCTTGTCTATATCATCCTGTCGATGACCAGCGAGACTGTCACCGGCGGCACAGTACACTATATGATTCGTTAGGGATTCAACGACCAGTTCTAACGCTATCATCCGCGAGCAGTGCTACAGGTAACTCAAACGGGCTTTTTCCGCCATATCAGCCACACCGCTGTTTTTATGGCTTCAACCAGGCTTTCACAATCGGCTATTCCCTTACCGGCGATGTCGAAGGCGGTACCGTGGTCAACCGATGTCCGTATTAACGGCAATCCCAGTGAAATGCTGACGCTCTTTTCAAAACCGTACATTTTTATGGCAATATGCCCCTGGTCATGATACATCGCCAGAACGGCATCAAACTCACCCTTGACGGCGCGGTTGAAAATCGAATCGGCGGGGAAGGGACCCCGGGCATCTATACCCGACTTCCGGGCATCTTCAACAGCCGGCCGGATTTCTTCAATCTCTTCCCGGCCCAGCAGTCCTCCTTCTCCCCCGTGCGGATTTAGCGCCGCCACGCCGATACACGGTCGTTCGTATCCCCACCCCCGCAGGGCATCACGGGTTAGCCTTAGTCTGGCAAGTATACGTTCCCGGGTAACCATATCGCAGGCCTGTTTTAGCGAATAATGAGTGGTCAGGTGTACCACTCGAAGCGGTCCGCTTACGAGCATGGTGGCGTATTCTTTGGCACCGGTGAGTCCGGCGATATATTCCAGGTGCCCCATCTCCCCGTAGCCGGACTGTGTTACTGCTTCCTTGTTAATCGGCGCCGTCACCATGGCATCGACATCACCATCGAGGCACAGCCGGACGGCTTTAGAGATACACTCCATGGCGGCGCGACCGCAGGCCGGACATATCTGCCCCGTGAACACCTCCGCGAGGTCGATATTATGCAGATCGAGGATATCAATGGCACCGTACCGGCCTTCGACCTCGCTCGCTGAACCGACGGGACGCAGCTTCAGTGGACTTTTTACCAGGTCTATGGCTGCCTGCATAACGCCTCCGTCCGCTACGACCAGTGGACGGCAAATGCTGAAAATTTCTTTCTCGGCTAATGCTTTGGCGATAACCTCGGGTCCTATGCCGGCGGCATCTCCCATGGTTACGGCTAATATCGGCCTTGCTGTGGCAGTCACGGCATTATCACCCTCAGTGTTTATCATGGATATACTATTCCGACATTCGATAGCAGTCGAAAATCACCGTACCGACATCCGTATAAGGCTCACCGGGGTCGACACACTGCATGTAAGCGTGCTTTCCGTCCTTAGACAACCCGAGCTTTACAGGGTCGGCACCTTCGTCCAGAGCGACAACGTAATGGAGGAGGGTGGATAAGGCATGGACACAGATAGCGTCGGTCTGTTCCATGACGACGCCGGCATCTTTGATAGTCAGCCTGTCGCCGACTTTATATACCGGGCACCTGCCCCTGATTTCACAGACCTTTATCTGTAGCATAATCCCTTCACTTCCCGATGTACTTCAGGGCGTGTTTGCCGGCAATACGGCCGGAGTTGGTGGCAAAGCTCGATGACAGACCGGAGGATTTCCCGATACTGTAGCTGTCACCGTACATGCCGCCTGCGTCATAGCCGCCCGCATAAAGGCCGGGAATGACACCGCCCTTCTTATCAATCACTTCCATATTGTGATTTATCTTGATGCCTCCCAGCGTCCCCAGGAAGATGGTGCGTGCCTTTACTGCGTAGAACTTCGGTCCCTTAATCAGCCGCAGGTATCTGGGGTCTTTAACAAAAAGGTCATCGTGACCCTTCTCGCAGAAGCCGTTATATTCTTCTACGGTGGCCTTGAAAACCTCCGGATTCACCCCTATCTTTTCCGCCAGCCCCTGGACGGAGTCCGCTTCAAAGACCTCGGTGCTCTTGTTCTGGCGTGCCACATCCAGCTCCCGGTCCAGCTCTGTAGTCCGCGATCCGGGCGGGAAATCCATCGCCATAGCTTTCACTATCCCATTTTCTATTAACTGCTGTTTGATGGAAGTATCAAATATACTGTAGGTGCCGTCTCCCATTTGGCGGATACTGGCATTTCCTACGAAAGCATCGTCGAATCCGATGCTTTCGTCGCAGAACCGCTCCCCCTTACTGTTAACCCAGAGGTCTGGTTGGACGGCGGCACTCTCAAGATGCGCGCCCATGGCGAAGGCCGGGTTTATGGGACCGGTGCGCACCAGCTCCAGAACACCCAGGCCTTCCTCGGCGGCGCCTACCTCAAAGGCCATGCGGATGCCGTCGCCCGTTTTGTCGACGTTACCGACAGGTATAACGTTTACATCAAGGTCAAATCCGGCATATTTCTTAATCCATTCCTTATTGTTGGCGTATCCCCCGGTGGCTATAATGACAACTCTAGCCGCTACCTGTACGTCTTCCTCGTTATCTTCAACGATGACGCCGGCAATGCGGTCGCCCGCCTTGATTATCTGCTTCACGGGCGTTCCGGGGAATATAGTCGCCCCCAGCTCCCTGGCTTTGGTAGTGAGGGCTTTTATAATAGCCTCTCCCCTCCCCTTGATGAGATGGTACGTCCGGGGGGCATCGGGGATATTAATGGTGGCATCGGTGAACTCTACACCTGCACTCTTGAGCCAGGCTATTGTCCCGGCGGACTCGTCGACGATAGCGCGTACCAGCCGCGGGTTGGCCCGCCAGTGGCTGTAATCCATGATGTTCTTGAACGCCTGGTCGCGGCTGTAGGTGATATATCTCTCCCTCTGCATATCGCTCTCTACGGCGAACATGCCGTGAAAGAAGTTGGATGTACCCCCCAGCGAGCGTTCTTTTTCAAATACGGCGACCTTCGCGCCGCCCTCCGCCAGGGTTACTGCCGCCGCCAGACCCGAAACACCGGAGCCGATTATTACGGCATCTGCTTCCGCCGGTATACTACTCATTTCTGCCTCCTTGTTACTTCACCATTTTGGAGTCTATTAATTCGGATGAGCTTTGTTATAAATATACCACAATAGATTGCCCTATCCTGCCGCTATGTTTCGACGAACTCACCATGAGCGGCAAATAGAACCGCTCGCCCTGAGCTTGTCGAAGGGTGTTTTCTCCCGCTTAAAATGAATAATAGTATCATTTATCAATAATTGCCCCAGAATTTCACGGGTGTTATTTTCAATCTGAGGTCACACTGCAGGCATCGACTCGATTCTTCGGCCGCCGCTTCTTCATCCATATCCTCCACCACCCTGCAGAAGCTCTTTAAACGCTCTTCCACCGGGATGCGTGATTCCCTGCAACGCTGCATTAAGGCGAATCCTTCCTCCATCCCCAGGACTGCCGAAGGCTCGGTAACGGCAACCAGCTTTTCATCTATAATACCACTCCCCTCCAGATACCTGTCCATAGCGACGGCCGCTTTCCTGCCGGAAGCGATAGCCTTGATTACCGACGACGTTCCGTTGACGGCATCCCCGGCAGCAAAAACACCCTCACGATTGGTACCGTAAGTAAACGAGTCCACCTCGATAAAACTGCCAGGTCCGGTATCCAGTCCGAAGTCCGGCGGGATTTCCGGGCGTTGTCCGATAGCGAATATTACCATATCCGCTTCCATGATATG
>CAYYVO010000013.1:10159-12635 GCA_964475175.1 uncultured Dehalococcoidaceae bacterium
GATTATTATCTTCGTCAAAGCCGCACGAAGCAACATCGAGGAACTCCACGCCGGATATTTTACTGTTTTCGGTTAAAATCCGGGCGGCGTTTTTTGCGGGGTGAACGGTAATCCCCTCCTCCTCCCCCTGGCTAATTTCATCGTCGGAAGCTGGCATGTCCTCCCGGCATTCCGGGCAGGCCAGGCGTACTTCCTCAGCGCCGAGACGCAGCGCAGCCCGGGCGCAGTCGAAAGCCACGTTGCCGCCGCCCAGCACTATAACCTTATCGCCGATATTAACCTTTTCCCCCGAATTGATATCCCCGAGGAAATCTACGCTTATCAGCACCCCATTGTTATCCGCCCCCGGAATCGAAAGCTTCTGGCCTTTATGCGTGCCGACCGCCGCCAGCACGGCATCAAATCCTTCATCCAAAAGGTCATCGATTGACTTCACAGGCGTGCCGGTCTTTATCTCCAACCCCCTGTTTACTATGTCCTCAATTTCGTTATCCAGCACATCCTTAGGGAGGCGGTATTCGGGGATTCCGTACCGCATCATGCCGCCGGCCATAGGTTGCGACTCAAAAACGGTAACGGCGTGGCCCTGTTTGACCAGGTAGTACGACGCCGTCAGACCCGCCGGCCCGGAGCCGATTATCGCTACTTTTTTATCCGTAGAAGGCTTTGTACCGGCACTCTTTTCCCACAGCCTTTCTTCATCGTGCTCCGCGGCATAGCGCTTAAGCTCTCTGATGGCAACGGCTTCGTTGACTTCGCCCCGGCGGCAGACTTCCTCGCAGGGGCGGTCGCACACGTAGCCGAGTACCCTGGGAAAGGGCGCTTTCTCCCTGATGACCGCCGTGGCAGCGGAAAAGTTACCTTCCCTGATTAATCGAACGTAACGCGGCACGTCTATTTCCGCGGGACATGTATACCGGCAAGGAATCAGGGCGTTTCGGCGTTTCTTGTCTTTTACAAGCTCTTCCCTGTCCTGGATGGCCCCGGTGGGACAGACTTCGGCGCAGGCCCCGCAGAACCGGCATCCGGCATCGACCAACGGCAGGTCGTCCGCCGTACCGGTCAGCGTTTCTCTCTCCTTCTTTATGTAAAATAGCACCCCCACACCACGGAGCTCCCCGCATGCCCTGACGCACCTTCCACACGCCACGCACTTATTGGGATCATGCACGAAAAGCGGATTATTGGAGTTTAACGGCAGCAGCTTCGAGCGGCGGCGGACACTTAGCTCCTCGCAGCCGAGATACTGCTTTAGCGACTGCAGTTCACAGTTGAGATATTTAGCGCAGGAACCGCAGTCGGCGGGGTGCCCGGCCAGCATAAGCTCCATGGCCAGCTTGCGCAGTCGTTCGGCTCTCTGGGTTTTCGTGTTGATGACCATGCCCTGTTCGGCTGGCGTCGCGCATGACCGGACGAGCCCTTCGATACCTGCCACCTCAACGAAGCACAGTCCGCAGGCGCCGATGGGCGCGAGGTCGGGATGATGGCAGAGATGGGGAATATATATCTCCGCATTCAGCGCCGCCTCAAGAACGCTTTTCCCCTTCTGTGCCTCGATATCCCGCCCGTCGATATTCAGTTGGATTATTTCCGAATCAGACATCATTTTATCAGCTTACTTTTTTGAACATCTTTTCTCGTTGATATGGGCATCGTAATCACCGCGGAAGAATTTTATACTGCTTAAAACAGGATTTGCCGCCGCCCTGCCCAGGCCGCAGATGCTGCCGGCTTTCATGCCTTCGCCAATCTCCATTAAAAGGTCGATGTCGTCCGGCTTACCCTTGTTCTCAGAGATATCGCTGAGGATATCCGCCATCTGGTAGCTCCCCTCTCGACAGAAGACGCATTTACCGCAGGACTCCGCCTGGAGATAGGCAATCGCGTCCCCGGCCATTTCCACGGCGCAGGTGTCGCTGTCAAAGACTTCTACAGTCCCCGAGCCTATTATGCCTCCGGCTTCGGTCATGGTTTCATAGTCAATGGGGACGTCCAGGGAATCTGCACTGAAATAAAGTCCGGTCGGCCCGCCGAACCGGACGGCCTTGATGCCCTTCCCTTTTACAGCCCCTCCCCCTTTATCCATAACTATCGACCGCAGCGTCGTCCCGAAGGGTACTTCGACGGTACACCTATTTGCCACGCTGCCGGATAGCGTAATTATCTTGGTGCCCTTGCTCTCCTCCGTCCCGGTGGCGGAATACCACTGAGCGGTGTTCTGGAAGATGGCCGATACATGGGATAAGGTTTCGACATTATTTACAAGCGTCGGTCTGCCTTCCAGGCCATTTAAAGCCGGATACGGTGGCCGCAGGTAAGGCATCGGCTGCTTTCCTTCCAGAAAGCGAATAAGCGCCGTTTCTTCGCCCATAACCAGGGACGCCGGCACCTCTTTAATTTCAATATTGAAACTGAAATCCCCGTCCAGAATACTATCGCCGAGTAGGTTATAGCTTTTCATCTGCTCCACGGCTTT
>CAYYVO010000013.1:12645-14866 GCA_964475175.1 uncultured Dehalococcoidaceae bacterium
TTGCCGAGTCGCGCTATAGCGGTATCATATCCGCCGTTGACACAGATAAAGCCATAGCTGGCCCCGACGGCGTACGCCCCGATTATCATACCTTCCAGGACGGCATGTGGGTCATTCTCCAAAAGCAATCGGGCCGTTTGTGATTTGGGGTCGGCGTCCACGGCATCGCAGACGACGTATTTCTCGCCTTCGCCGGTATCACGGCATATCTGCCACTTTTCCGCCGTGGGGAAACCTCCCCCTCCCCTCCCCCTTAGGCCAGACTCCCTCAACTCAGCGATAACGTCTGCCGGGCTCATACCAATGGCTTTTGATAATCCGCCGTACCCATTGCACCGTAGAATATACTCGTTGATGTCCTCGGGGTCGATTCTGCTACAGTTCCGTAGAGCTATCCTTTTTTCCAAGGCGTGGGCGGGTATTTCCGGGCTATTTTGAATGCCTTTTTTATCGTTCAAACCGCGGCTTTCAGCTTTAGTGCGAATCTGCTCAAGATTCATTAATTATCCTCTAATATGGAATCACAACCGGAACGGATAGCGAAACGTTCGTGGCAAGTAATTCTGGCCCGGCTTCGATTTATTATGTTTTATAATTCGGCTGCCTGTCAATCGTACCCGGAACCCGCCTGGGAAAAGCGCCACAATTATTGTATGGAAAGGGTGGAAAAAGGGGGATTCGTTAGCTCCTGTTAGGTTGACAAAACGGTCTGAATAGGCATTATGTAGTAATAGGAAAGTAAGGTAACGTTAATTTCTGTTAAGTCCGCTGCCCGGGACAGGTAAATGCCTAACAGGATTTCCAGATTAACCAAATTGATACCAAAATCAATTATTATATTACTTCTCATTGTCGTCGGGGCCGGTACAGGCGCCGTCTATAGACTGCATCCGGATAACATGGGGTATGCCACCGCAACAGACAGTTGCGACCCCAATCCTTCAATTACATATATCGATAAAGCATATACGGAAGACTGCGGCGCTACCATCATCCGTACCTGGAAATCCACGGATGTCTGCGGCAACTCTGCTGCCAGCGTCCAGAAAATCAGGATAGTAGACACGACCCCGCCGGTAATCCGATGTCCACAGGACAGAATCGTCAAATGCGATAGTTCCACCGCCCCATCATTTACCGGATATGCCAGGGCAGCCGATAATTGCGACCCCAATCCTTCGATTACCTACATAGATAAAACCGATATGAAGGACTGCGGCGAGACCATTAGACGCATATGGATAGCCACGGACGCCTGCGGCAACTCGTCAAAGTGCGTCCAGAAAATTAAACTGGTCGATTATATTCCACCGTCACTCCGCTGTCCGCCGGATGTGACGATTACCTGTGAAGGTTCCAGGAAACCCTTCTACACCGGTTATCCCAGGGTAGTCGATAACTGTGATCCTCACCCTCTCGTCACATATCGCGATACAGTGGGGTTGAGGGGGTGCCACGGCTATATCACCAGGACCTGGCAGGCCATTGATGCCTGTGGAAACACCCGGTTCTGCATCCAGCGTATCAAGGTTGTAGACAATACTCCGCCGATGTTCGATGTACGACCGTACATCAACCGTGAGTGTAACGCCCTGCCGGATTACATGCCCGACTGCGACTGTAATTAGGGATACAATAGCCGTCAGTCTACCAATCCCCTGAAAAAACCTGGATATTCAACCGAAGCTATTCATTAGTTCAAAGCAAGCAATATTGGTAATTTTTTTTGGACGTGCAGGTAAGTAAAGTATAGAAAAGTGAAGTCCCGTACAATTGACAGGTAGGTTCCTCCGGTATGATGATAATACAGGAAATATAGGGAAACGTGTACTTATTACAGCTTCTATATAGAAAATACACGATAGATTCCTAAATTGACTTTTGCCGAGTTAAAACGGGGAGGTATAGACATATGAAACAAAGAAGGGGGCTTTCAAGACAATCTTTTCCAGTTTTACTGGTGATATTTTTACTGATCGCCAGCGGGGCCGGGGCAGCTGCCGCCAGCGTATTAGACCCGGCAAACACGGGTTTTGCCACGGCGGATGATAACTGCGACCCCGAGCCGGTTATCACCTACGTGGACGAAGAGAATATAACCGGCTGCGGCGGCTATACGGGTACAATCACCCGCACCTGGACGGCCACCGATATCTGCGGTAATTCCGCGGAGTGTATTCAGATGATTAATATCACCGATACAACTCCGCCGGTAATCGAC
>CAYYVO010000014.1:0-1985 GCA_964475175.1 uncultured Dehalococcoidaceae bacterium
TTCTTTGGAGCCTTTGCCCATAACCTTGATGTATCCGTCCACTAAATTCAGGTTACTCAGGATGATGCCAGTTACTTCAGAGGCTCTTAATCCGGTATCTAGCAGGGTAGCAAAGAGAGCATAATTGCGAGTACTGGTGGGTGATTTCTTATTTATGCTGGAAGTAATCTCCCTTATCTCTTCTGGAGCAAGCGGTTCAATGATTGAAGTGGGGGCTTTAGGTAGCTTCAGATTCTTGAGTCTGTTCTCGGCAATGTAGCCTTCAAGGTATAACCAAGTTGAGAATGCTTTAAGCGATCTAACATGGCATTGCACGGTCCTGGCCGAAATTGGCTTATCCTGTCGGGGCGTATAAGGATGCCCCTCAAACCTCGGCTTGTAGCGTAGGTAGATAATGTACTCCCTTACAGTATCTATAGTAAAAGCTGAAATGTCATGCTGATGTAACTTCTCTTCAAGGTAGTGAGAGAATAAGGTGAGCATATCGGTATACCAGCTTATTGTCCTTGGACTTTTTCCGTCAGCACGGTTGCTCAGCTCGTAGCGACGAATGAGATTATCAACCGTGAGAACCTTTACTGGTTTCTTTAGCACTACTTGGTCTGCTACTACTTTTATACTCATTTCGCACCAATACGTTTTATAACCTCGGGTTATCAAAATCCGATGCTTAGTTAATTAGCTACAATACTATGATAGCAGGAATTCTATTCAGCTTTGGCTTCCTTTGGCTGCTGTATAACCGTGGTATCCTCTTTAGGCTTTAGTTCTTCGAGTTTCTTGTAGACTTGAAATATGACCTGCCCACGCTTCTCACAGCAAATCCCCAGTTCTTCACAGACAGCATCACCCAAGGCTATCGCAGAGTCTAGGTTGTTCTGGTCCACCTCTTTCATTGTTCTCCCTCCAGCTTTTGATAGCACGCCCACGTGAACTTGCCCAGACCCTCACAGCATAAGCCTGTTTCGCAGGCTACGAGCTTGGCAAGTTCTATAGCTGCTTCAAGATTATCTTTGTTGAGTTCTTGTTCTCCCAGTATTTCATCAATTTCTTCATTATCCATAATCCTTTCACTCCTTTAATTTGTTTTCTACCCAGCGGTCAAATACTCGTTTCTTTGTGCCGCTCAGGCCAGCATAATTTGCTAGAGTCGAGCTTGTCTCTACTACATCAGACTGAAGATACCGCAAACGCTCAAGGCCGACATCTGTTATCCGGTAAATGTAACCTTTTGGCACATCATATCTACGCTCACGATTTACAAGGCTCTGACTTCGGTAACGCCGAAGAAGCTCAGATGCGTTGGTCAGGCTCAGGCTGCACTCCTGAGCAACCTCAGGAGTAGTCCACCAATCCTCATCGGACAGGCAGCTTAGTATTTCTACTTTTGTCTCGTTCATATTTCTATCCGAAACAATTTGGACTCCCATTATTTCTTTACAACGTGTTTTACTCACTCTTTTATGTTATCCTGATTCCAAAGTGGTGAGTAGGCTGGTTAAAACCGGTCATTTCGGTACATTGCTTCTTTAATAAGAGATATGAACATGAAACCTTGGACTCTGGAAGAAAAAAGTTTATTAAGATCAATGCATCTTGATCCTATACGAACTGATAGAGAGAAATTGATAACGCTCGTAGCGCATTTTCAAAAAGGTAGAGGTGTCTGGGCAGTCAGCGAAGGAGGCAAAGGCCCGATAACCGTTTCTCGGGCACTAGCTCGAAAGATCCGTGACCTTGTATCAGAACACAAATTCGATTGGCTACAAGCTGAAGGGGTAAATTTAGATGATGCGTCTAAAAGTGCCATACCAAGGCTTCGTATCCTGTCACCATCTGTGGACGTCTGGACAGACAGCGTGGACATAGCAAATTATGCCACCATTGAAGTTGCTGCAATCTCCATAGCCGAGGCAAGGGATTGTTGGGCATGGGTTGAGGTTATTCCCCATGGATCCGCCTTGCCTCTCCACTGGTCAGTAACT
>CAYYVO010000014.1:1995-14776 GCA_964475175.1 uncultured Dehalococcoidaceae bacterium
ATGCGACTAGATGTGGCAGTAGCCCTACCATTCCCCGGTAAAACTGTGGGCCCATTCCCGGACGCCAAATTTACTAGCGAGGTAGCCGCCTACTTTCCAGGCTCCGGACAATGGGGGCAAACTTGGGATGGTACGGGTTGCTGGCTAGCGCAGCCACTCGCTCTAGACAGCCCCAGTCCGACCTTAGAGTCTTACCTTCCGCCGGGTAGTTACAGAATCAAAGTTCGCGTAGGATGCGATGTTGGTGAGCAAGACAACCGTGAGTTTATCCTGCTGTCTCCCAATTCGTGGGAAGAACTTAAATTAATGTTACCGACCTAGTCGAAAGTTACCGCTATAGGGAAATTCGACATCTTTGACAAGCCTAAAATTTCTATTATCTTCTATCCGTTATTACACACAATTTCAATATATATGTTGAAATTGGTCGTCGAGTAATAATTGCAAGAGGTTGCTAGGGGAAGCTAAAGGTGTTATTGATGAAACCAGACAGATGAAGAACGCCCCAGTTCAGCAATCTAAAGAACCTGAAAATCCATACAAAAAGGAAGCTAAAGTGAATAGTGAGGAAGCTATAATTCCAGAAGAAGAGATTGAGGAAGCTAAAAGGAAGAGTTGGGAAGCTAAGGGGAAAGACAGGGCTCAGTTACCTATACTTTTTAGGTTCACTTTAGCTTCATTTTAGCTTCACTTTTTTAAAAAGTAGACTATTATTCACCTAACAGGACATTGAATAGTCTATTGAACATAATAAGCTTTTGTTCAATGAGGTAACTATTCAAGTAAAAGTTCAGTATGGGTCAAGATATTAGATTCTGGCTACTAGGTTCAAAGCCGTACTTTTGACGCTTGAGTATCTTGATTGTCTCGCATTCGTTAAAAATTTTCGTTTTGAACTTACCGGTTGTCTTGCGTGAACAACTCCCCTTGACAGGCTAGACTAGAGAGAATACTATTTTGTTGGAAAAATCCATGGATGAGCCAAAAATAACCAAATTCTGAACACTTCCAGATAGCTAATACCGGTTGGTGGCGTTTGGGAAAAGGAGGTGACGCAGCAATATTGAGTTGTAGTTAGAATCAAAACCTGAAACAATGAGTTTACATATAGATAGTTGGCAGGAGGTAAGCTATGCCGAGGACCAATAATATACCAGCAGGACCTATGAAGATAGAAAAGAATGTATACGTACCCATGCGCGATGGCGTACGTTTAGCGGTTGACATCTACCGCCCGGATAAGCCTGGCAAGTTTCCGGCTTTATTTAGTATAAGTCCCTATGGTAAGGAAATACAAACATTACCCTATCCCTTTCCACAACCGGCAGGGGATTATACTAACGAGTTCAAGACGGCTCTATGGGATGGCAATATAGAGGCGGGACCCACTGATGAGATCGTGGCAAGAGGCTATGCTCATGTTATCGGTGACCTGCGAGGAATGGGAGACTCGGAGGGGGAGGGCACCGGCGATCCAAAACAAGAAGGTGAGGATGGTCACGACATTGTCGAATGGCTAGCACAACAGACTTGGTGTGACGGCAACATCGGTGGTATAGGCATGTCCTACTTTGCCATGACGCAAGTTCAAACAGCCCTCGAACAACCACCTCACCTGAAGGCTATCGCCCCGTTTTTCTGGCATGAGAGGGGGATATCACGCAACGGTATTATCTCACCGATGCATTTCTGGCTGTATGATGGCCGTGACGGTACCAGCGGTTACGCCCCGAGGAATGTTGTCTCAAAACTGGTAAGAAAACTTCCCAAAGCCGACCTGGACAAACTCGTGCAGAATACCATGGATAAGAATCCTGACCTGTGGTACGACGCCCGTTTATGGAAGTTGCTGGTTTACCCTAACAAAAACCCGCTATGTTTTGATGACCTCGTCGAACAGTTCAATCCTGAATACTTCGGGAAATGGGTCCGGCCCGACTATGGCGAGAAAATCAAGATACCGGTTTTGCTGGGGGCGTTCGGGCCGCACTCCGGGTTCGGTCTGTATCAGGCGCTGAAGTCACCCAAGAAGCTCGTCATGTGGTCGCCGCAGGAGTATGAACCACGGCCGTGGCGGACAGGAATCGATATAGTATTAAGATGGTACGACCACTGGTTGAAGGGCATCGATAACGGCATCATGGATGAACCTCCCATCAAGCTGTTTCTCATGGGAGCCAACCAGTGGCACTATGAAAACGAGTGGCCTCTATCAAGGACCAGATGGACGGAATATTATCTGCGTACCTGGGAGCGTCTGTCACCGGAACCTGAAGTTGCGAATGATTTTCCTGACAGCTACCTGCAGGAACCCATCTTTGTGTCCGCCCGGAGGGGTTCGCTCAAGTATTTAACCGAACCTTTGCCGGAAGATACGGAGGTAACCGGGAATTGTGTTGTCTACCTGTATGCTTCGATCGACCAGGATGACACTAACTGGAGGGTAAAGATATCCGATATCGATGAGAATGGCGCCGAGACTACGTCTCCGCACGCGCTGACAGAGACCTGGCTCCGGGCGTCCTTCCGGGGTCTTGATGAGAGTGTCTCTACGCCGAACCGACCGGTCCTGAGTGGAATTCAAGAACCTGTCGTGCCGGGTCAGATATATGAATATGCCTTTATGCTACCTGAGATATCAAATGTTTTTAGGGCCGGGCACCGTATTAAACTTGAAATTTCAAGTATAAATTCCGGCAAAGACCCTGATGCCCATACGAGTTCTTACGTGCTTTCTATAAGCAGAACGACAACCCATAATATTCACCGGGATAGCAGGCATAGGTCACGTGTGGTACTGCCGGTAATTCCAAAAAGCTGAAGAGGTCGATTTACGTAGTGTGAGCTGCAATCAGTAGTGAGTGGGGGTGAATGAGATATAATGCCGGGTAACAAACCTGATACTCGGCGTTCTCAATCGTAGTCAAACAATCTGGACGTTTGTGAAATCAAATCCCATCCGAATCTTACTTGGTGTTTACTTCCGTAGATCGTCATATGTGTTGAATTTGGTTAGTGACTCTCAAGAAGGAGATTTGGACTAATACTCTTGCCGCCCATCGTATTTGTATACTAACTTAATACCGGCTTCCGCGAATAGTTGTTCACTTTCTTCAGCAAGCTGATATTTGCGTTCACAGACCACTCTTTGAATTCCACAGTTGATCAAGAGCATGGCGCAAGTCCGACAAGGGGTCATTCTCGTATAGATGGTTGCGCCTTCAATGGAAATCCCTCTTTTGGCAGCTTGGCAGATAGCATTTTGTTCAGAGTGCACTGTACGTAAACAATGCTCGCTTATTTCACCGTTTTCTTGAATCACTTTCTTCATCAGATGTCCCACATCATCACAATGAGGTAGCCCGGCGGGAGATCCAACATATCCTGTCGCTAACACCTGTTTATCTCGGACAATCACACAACCACTCTTACCACGGTCGCAGGTCGCCCTGCTTGAGGCAGCATTGGCTAGCTCTAAGAAATAGTCATCCCAAGACGGGCGTTCGTTCCTTCGACCACTATTAACTATGATTTTCTCCTTCGGGAGCTAATTTGTCATGTCTTTAAGAAAGTTGCTAGAATTTTCCTGAACTTCATTCGTGTAGATCAGTATAGCGGGTATCCGTGCAGGTAACAATCCGCCCAAATGTATTACTTGGAGTGTATTTTCAAATATCCCCCAAAGTTTTGTTTCTTTGTTAAGACCAATGCCATTAATTAATGTGTCGAAATGTAATACCTTCACATCTAAGCACTGTGTGGAAATTACATGCTTTTTATCCGTGGGCAGGGCAAGCTTATGTCTTGTTGATAAATCGTTATAGGTGTATAATTCGTTTGACCAAAAAGGCTTCTTTTTAAAGTCGAATTATAACTAAATTCATGGAGGTAAGGAAAATGTATGATAAAAAGGTGCTAGGATTAGAGGAATCGCTGAAAACGGTAGAAGCTATGGTTGCCGAGAATAAAAGACTTGGCGGCTTGCCAATCGCAATTGCCATTGTGGATGAACACGGCGATATTATTTGTTATGCTAAAATGGACTCTGTTCCCAAGGCCCCCGGTGAAGTCCAGGGCTATCTGGATAGCGGCGGCTACATGGCTATCAAGAAGGCTTACACGGCGGCACACTTCAGGGGCGATGCCAAAAGGCTGGCGGAGAGCATGAGCAAGATGAACCGGAAAATATCTGTCGACTTTGACGCTAAGTACGTAGCCCTATCGCAGGGAGGCGCAGCAGCAATCGTGAAGCCTGGTGAAAAGACTGTATATGGCGCCATCGGGGTCGGCGGTCGTGTCCCCGGGGAGGGGGACGAGGAGATGGCACAGTACGGCTTAAAAGTTATGCAGGATATCCTGTGGCCGTCTAAATAGAAAATCAAACCCGGATAAATACCGGGCATATTTACCAGCGTTACCGGTCGGGGTTTTTCCTTTGATGCACGGTAGTTTTCAAGTTGGCGGGAAGAATTTTTTCTCGCTAAGGAACTGAACCACGGTTGTAGCTATCTTATCTCGGTCACCTTGGAGCACATTACTCTGCTTCTGGGTAATGCCACCGGAGATGACGAGGCGTAACCGCTCCTCAGCAGAGAGGCTGGAGTCCGGTGTAAATACCTTTTTAGGCCTCGGCCTGTGTAGTGAGATAGCCACGGTCCCGGTTTTGGATCCTTCGGATCCCACCTCCCCGTAAGAGAGCCCGAGCATCTCCCGGTCACACTCCGTGATGTCTTTTCTAATCCCGGCCATCAGCGACGGGAGACTGGCATACCGCGGCTCGTTAAGGTCAAGTTCCACCATGAACACCGCCGGAAGCAAGACCTCTATTCGAGCCCTATTACCTTTCTCAAGCTTGCTTTCTATGTCGGCTTTTTTGGCATCGGGAGAAATATCGATTTTCACAACCCTTGAAGCTAACGGGATACCGAGCTTTTCCGCGATGACGCTGCCCACCTGCCCTGCCTCGGTATCGATCGCCTTTTGCCCGCAGAGGACAAGGTCGTATTGACCGGAGCCGATGGCTTTTGCCAGTATGACCCCGGTAGCGTAGCTATCGGAATTTTCGAAGTTTTCATCCCAGAGAAGCATCGCCTCATCGGCGCCCATAGCCAGGCACTGGCGCAGCATTCTTTTTGTTACGGGAGGTGCCATAGATATCAGGGTGACGCGGCTGGTCCCGTCGCTCTCCTTTATCCGCACGGCTTCCTCCAGTGCCACCATGTCGTAAGGGTTCGCTATGTAGACAAGGTCGTCGTTGTTAATAATGCCGGTATTCGGGTCGAGAGTGACGATACTGACATCGGGCACCGGCTTGATACATACCGCTATATTCACTAAGTGCCTCCCCGGTTCATACTTCCGGTATTAACCGTAACGCAAACAGACACCGAAGCCGCCCCTGGGGTAAGCCCATTCGATAGCGCCGGCGGTGCAGGCGATACGGCAGGCGCCGCACTCCAAGCAACCCTGCCATGAAAAGACCAGCTTATCTTCCGACAGCGTATAATTTTGTACCGGGCAGATATAAAGACAGGCTTTCTCCTGACAGGTCTCGCATATTCCGGTATTCACCCGGATATGCGGCTCGTCATCGACGCTGAATCTTATGGTGGCCAGTTTATCTTCTATGGCCATATTAACGCACGTCCTGCCTGTATTATATCTTTTATCAATCGACAGAGTGAGATTTTTCCTTTCATCTCCTCCCTGACCAGACTCAATATCTTCTTTCTCGGCTGGCCGTCGACCCTGAATAACCTCCTCGATATTCCGCAAACCAACGATGGATAGACCCCGTAAATGCGGGGATTTTCCAGGAAACCGGGGGCGTGGCGGAAGGTTTTCAGGTCCTTAAGCACGAAACTATCTTCAAGCAGGTTTCTATAACAGGAAAGCCCTTTTCTAGAGAAATCCCCTTTATGGTTAGCCTCTATGACAGCTTGAGCGGCGGCATAACCGGAGGCAATAGCGAAATTCATCCCCTGGAGCGTAAGCCCCGTCGATACCAGGAAGCCGGCGGCGTCACCGGCTACCAGAATGCCGTTGCCGCAAAGTTCGGGTACCATGTTCATGCCTGCCTCGGGAATCAGGTGTCCTGAATACTCCTTCAGGACGGCATCTTTGATAACCGGCTTGATGCAGGGATTATTCTTGAAATCATCCAGAAGCTCGGCGATAGAAATCTGTTTTTCCTGAAGCGAGTTTAGCGTGACAACCATGCCGAGAGACAGGCTTGATTTATTGGTATAAAGAAAGGCACCTCCCGTCAGGCCTTTCGTACAGTCGCCCACGAAACTCTGTGCCAGCCCTTCGTCTTCGGAAAGACCTAACCTTGCATTTATAGTTTCCGCGGGAAGAGCCAGTACTTCTTTGGCGGCGACGGCAAAGGACGAGCTGTCAAATTCTTTTCTTAGTCCGGCCTCTTTCGCCAGCAGTGAATTGGCGCCGTCGGCGGCGATAACGACATCGGCAAGCACTTCTCCTCCGGCTCTCCGCGCCATGACCCCGATGACCTTATCCCCGTCCCAGATGAGGTCATCGACAACCGTCCCCGGAATGAGCAAAGCCCCGGACTCCTCCGCTTTACCGGCATACCAGGGGTCGAATTTAGCTCTAAGCAGGGTAACACTGTTACAGGGTGGAGAGCCGAATTCACTGTCTGTCGAGGTAATAGAGAAAGACGCGTCGCTGGTCAGGAAGGTAAGAACATGCCTGGTTACGCACCGTTCAATCGGGGCCTGCTTCCAGAAATCGGGCAGGAGCTCATCGAGAACTCTTGTATAGTATAGTGCTCCGCCGAACATGTTCTTAGATCCAGGTCGGTCACCTCTTTCGAAAATCGCGACCTTCATCCCGTCTCTCGCCAGTACGATAGCCGCGGTGCAACCGGCCGGCCCGGCGCCGACAATGACGACATCAAACTTTTCTGGCATTACCTGCCTCACCCTTATTTTTACCTGTTTCCTCTGCCAGTCCGCGCAGCTTTTCGATGACGGCCGTAATTATTTCGGTAGCGTCTCCGATAATACTCATATCCGTTACCTTGAAAATAGGGGCGTTACGGTCTTTATTAATGGCGATGACGAACCCCGAGTCCCTCATACCAAGGACATGATAGATCGAACCTGATATGCCACAGGCAACGTATAGTCTCGGGGCAACAGTTGTCCCCGTCTGGCCGACGAGTTTCTTGCGCGGAAGCCATCCTTCGTCTATCGCTCCCAGTGAACCGGCCACGATGCCCCCTAGCAGCCCGGCCATCTCTTCAAGAAGTTGAAAATTCTCCTGGCTGGCCACTCCCTTGCCCCCGGCTAAGATAACATCGGCTTCGTCCAGGCTAATCTTATCGGGGTCGGCTTTGACCACCCCTTTCAAGCGTATGCGACTCTCTCTCTGGCCCGGCTCCAGAGTGATTACTCTTATTCCCGACTTCCTGGCGTTATTCTGACGGGCTATCGTCATGATGCCGGGCTTTACCGTGGCCATCTGAGTCCCTGATGCCAGGGAAAGAATCATGCTGCTTATCATGCCACCGTGGGTGAGTTTGCTCCCCGATAACCGCCCTTCTTGATCGATAGCTAGGCTGGTGCATTCCGAAATCAGCCCAGATCCTAGACGGGCCGCCATTCTGGGAGCCAGGTCCCGCCCGGTTGTGGTAGCCCCGCACAGGAATACGTCAGGAGATTCGTCGTTAATAAGCCCGGAAAGAGCCTCCACATAAAGCTCGGTGTCGTACTCAATAAGCCGCGAGCTATCCAGTAAAAATACTTCATCTGCCCCATAGCTAGCCAGTAACGCAGCCAGCTCCTGCCCATCGCTGCCGGCGGCCACCGCAACAACCTTGCCCCGGAGGTCATCGGCCAGCCGCCGGCCACAGCTTAAAGTCTCCAGGCTGGCAGTCTCTATCTGACCTTCCTCGTTCTCTATGAGAACCCAGACGCTCTTACTTTCAGACACTTACTGGATATTCTTTCTTTCAATTTTAAGCCGGTCTACAACCACCGGCCTACGTTAGCTCCGTCCCAGACCGAGTCCTGGAGGAGACGCGGCGCGAGGCAATGGCCGACGGCATAAATTTCCTTTACTTCGCCTTTCAGGGCATGGTATAGAGCATCATCCGCTCTCCCGATTGCCGAAAACACCACCGTATCTACCCCATCGATGCGCCTTTCGGCGCCGGTTACAGCATTAGCGACGACCACGGTACTGTCTGTTATCTCCTTTGCCTGCGTCAGGGGCGAAATTACGCCGCCTTTACTCAATAGTTGCTGGTACATGAACGTCAAGGTATTGGTTTCTAGTTCGGAACCGGCGTAGAGGCAATGTGTGATTAAATCTACCTTCTTTCCTATATCCACGAGGAAGATAGCTACTCCCAGCGCCTGCTCGTGTTGTTCGGCGGCTATTACCACCACATTTTCACCCACCTCGACTTTTTCCTGCAACACATCACGCACCCATACCACGTTAGCGCTGTCACCGCCCTTTATCATGGGTTTAGTGGGCGCTGAACCCGTAGCTATCACCACGGCATCGGGGTTCTTTTCTCTAACCATTTCCGGCGTAACTATGGTTTCCCGTATGACTTCTACGCCGAGGAGTTTCATCTGGTAGGTATAATATCTGGGGACTTCGGCGAAGTCTTCCCTTTTCGGGATTCTGGCGGCTATATTAAGCTGGCCCCCCAGTTCTTTTTCTTTCTCGTATAAAGTAACCTGGTGCCCTCTAAGGGCAGCTACCCTGGCTGTCTCCAATCCGGCGGCCCCTCCCCCGATTATCATTACCTTCTTTTTGACTGCCGCCGGGATTATTGTCGCCATCTCTTCTTCTCTGCCTGCTTCAGGATTGATAGCGCAACTGATGGGGACCCGCTTTAAGTAGTTGCCGGCACAGGACTGGATGCAGGCGATGCACTTGCGTATCTCATCGGTTTTTTTTCCCCGCGCCTTGTTAGGCCATTCGGGGTCACAGATGAGGGCTCGGGCCAGACCGACCAGGTCCGCCTGATTATCAGCCAGTATCTGCTCGGCCTGGACCGGGTCGTTAATTCTGCCGTGGCATATCACCGGGAGATTGACCACCTCCTTGACCCCGGCGGCAAGGTAAACGAAGCATCCCAGGGGGAAATGCATGGGAGGGATGTGCCCGGACATGCCGGCGCCGATACTCAAGTAGTCTATTTGGCCAGTCGCCTCCACTTTAGCGGCGATAATCTTGGCGTCATCCAGTGTCGTGCCGCCGTTCATCAGCATATCGCCGACGAGTCTTAACCCTACCACGAAATCGGGACCTACTGCTTTTCGGACAGCATCAATTATTTCCATCAGCAGTCTGGAACAGTTTTCCAGGCTGCCGCCATACTCATCGTTACGCCTGTTGTTGAGAGGAGATAGGAATGAAATAATCAGCCCGCCCGTGCCCATGTCGGCAGTAATTTCGACGCCATCGTATCCCGTTTCCCGCATCCTTCGAGCCGAGTCGGCGTATGATTTTACGATTAGCTTTATTTCATCGATGCTGATTTCATGGGTGATGCTGTTCCCTAACGAATTAGGCAGCAGACCCATCACCCCTCCCGATACAGATGCCGCAAATCCCGCCCCCGCGTCGTTAATAAAGCCTGTTAAAGAACCGAGGTGTGTAAGCTGGGCCACGACCCTGGCCCCGTGGTCATGCACCGCCTTGCTGACCATCTCGAAAGCGGGCATCGCTTCATCATCACATGTGGCGACGTAGCTGCGAGATGTACTCGAAGGCCATACCACGTTCTGCGGCGTTACAATCATCGCGGCTCCGCCTTTAGCCCTGGCTGCCAGGTAGCGCGCCATCCTCTCGTTGGGCGCTTCGCCCTCGCCAAAGAAAGCCGTACAATGAGCGGGATTAACTATCCTGTTGCGCAGTGTTATATTGCCTATCTTGATGGGTGAAAATAGATGTCTGAATTCCTGCTCGGCCATGTTACTACTCCCTGTAACAGATTATAATTTTACTGGCGTAGGCTTCCGGAATTTTCTTTCCCCGGCGTTTATAGTGCTCTGGCTGCAACATAGGCGTCGGCTATGGAATCGAGCAACTTCCGCGGTGACAGCGCCTGCCCGACCAGGTGTAGTTCCTTTACCTGCCCCTTCAGGGTATAATACAATGCGTCGTTAGCCCTCTCATCGTTGCAGACAACAATCGTATCGATCCCCTCGATTTGCCGCTCGGTATTGGTAAGTACATGATAAACGGTTGCAGTCTTGCCGTTCACCTCTTTAAGGCCTGTGAGTGGCGTTATCACCACCCCCCGGTTGAGAGCGTTAAAATAGGCGGTCTCGATTGTATAAATATCTACTTCGGTGCCGGCAAATGCCATGTCGGTTATCAGTTCCACCTTCCTGCCCCTGTCCGCCAGGAAATCAGCTGTATCCAGGCCGTAGAGGTGGTGCTGGTAGTCCACCACCAACACATTCTGCCCCACCTCCACCTCTTCCGCCAGGACCTCTTTCATTCCCACAATATTGCTGGTTTCAGACCCCGGGATTTCCGGTATGAAAGGCAGGCCTCCCGTGGCGACGATGACAGCGTCAGGCTGCTGCCGGATAACCATCTCCGGCGTAACGTTAATTCCCAGATGCATATCGACATTGAGCAACTTCATCTGGTAAGCGAGGTATCTCTTGGCCTCGGTAAAATCCTGCCTCCCGGGAACCCTGGCGGCAATATCCAGATCCTTTGCCAGAACATCGTTCCTCTCATACAGGGATACTGTATGGCCTCTTAAAGCGGCTACCCTGGCAGCTTCGAGTCCGGCGGCTCCCCCGCCGATTACCATCACGGTCTTCTTATTTTCCGCGACCTTAACAGGCCCCTGGACCTCCCTGCCCGTCTCATAGTTGAGGGCGCAGGCAATCGGCAGTTGCATAAAACTGGGACCAACACAACCTTCGTTACAGGCGATGCAACGGCGTATCTCTTCCAGTCTGCCCTCCCGCGCCTTATTGGGCATTTCGGGGTCGCACATCACGGCCCTGGTCATGCCGATAATATCTGCCTGGTTGTTGGCGAGTATACTCTCCGCCAGCACGGGGTCGTTAATCCTGCCAGCGACGACTACCGGAAGGTCAACGACTTCTTTAATCCCGGCGGAAATATATGTAAAAGCACCCAGCGGGAAATACATGGGAGGTACGTGTCCAGCACCTACGGCATCGGCGCAGGCAAACAGGTAGTCCACCTTCCCCGTGGCTTCCAGAGCTTTGGCAATCTCTTTCGCTTCGTCAAGAGTATTCCCATGCTCCCTGGTCCACCAGACACGTTGAACGAACTCATCACCATTAAATCTTACGCCCACAGGCATATCCGGCCCGATATTCTCCCGGATAGAGTCGATGCACTCCAGCAGAAATCTTATACGGTTTTCCAGGCTTCCGCCGTATTCGTCGGTACGAGTGTTCAAAATCGGAGAGAGGAACTCTGCATGAAGCAAAGACCAGGCAGCCATAATCTCGATACCGTCATAACCAGCTTTTTTCATGACCAGGGCAGCTTCGCCGAAAGCTTTCACAAAGCGCCTGATGTCATCCTTGTCCATGGAATGCGGCACACCCGCAGGGCCGGACTTGAGCGGCCACCGGACTTTTACTGGGGACGGCGCCAGCGTCGCACCCCCTCCCGTCATCCTCGCCCACATGCGACCACCATGGTAGAACAACTGGGAGAATATCTTCGTGGGATATTGATGCACGGCATCGGCCAATGCCTTCAACTCGGGAATCATGGATTCATTGGTTGTAAACGGGGGATGAGGGGAAGACATGACCATCCCGGCACCACCTCTGGCCCTGGCGACAAAATACTGTATCTTGGTGTCGCCGGTGAGTCTGGGGAAAGCCCCGGTCAGTATTATTCTGTTGGGTAAGGTAATATTACCTACCTGGATCGGGGAAAATAGATTCTTAAATTCTTGTTCCAATATATTAGCAACTCACTGTATCAATATTGGCACGTGATGTATTTCTTGGAAAGTAGACTGACAAATACGCTCATCCTTATTCTCGATTTTTTCTATGCATCACCGGCGAGTCTAGCAAACCTGGGACATGGATACTTTAGCTGTTCGAGTTACCCTTGTCAAGACTTCTGATAAACTCATATCCGAGTTACAAAAGCACCCGGTTAAAGTTGAGATGTGAATATCCGCAAATAGAAGGGTAAAAAGTGACTGCTGGTAGATACAGTAAAAATACTTATTGCGAATTATGGCAGTTAATAAAAAAGAGTATCCATTTACGATAAAACGTTACCCCGACCTGGCGGAGAAAATATGGCATATTTCTACAAGGTAAAATCCATCGCTAGTTGCCGATTGAATTTTAGCCTTAAACATACGACTATAACATCCTGTTTATGAAGGTTTTATGTTTTCCTGTCTCTTTCAGGCGCTCCGGGGTAAGGGAGCAATAAATGTGCTAGTTCTTGAAATGTAACTTGATGACTTTTCGTTGGATACATTGACATTGAACAACATACTATATTCCTTAAAATCAATAGCTCCAGCTGAATTCCTTTCTGTTTCTCACACCGGTGGGCAGACCCCAGCCTCTCTTTTCCTGGCTCCCAACTTAGCGGTTAGATACGGGTTCATCCGCCTGGCGGAGTCCCATCATACCTCATACGGGTTTGGCCAGGAGGGCAGGGGCACCATGTTGTGCACACGGGTTTGCTCAAATGAGCTCCCAAAACTGACAGCGGCGTCTCCCTGCCCACCCTGATGCAATTATAACACCTCCGATATTTTAGA
>CAYYVO010000015.1:0-14112 GCA_964475175.1 uncultured Dehalococcoidaceae bacterium
ATCTATTAAATAACGTTTGGCCTCCCGTACCTGCTCAAGGCTCTGCCTCAGGAACTCTTTTTGTCCGAGGACGGCAACCCCAACTTTCTGGGCAACAGCGTTCACGTTCCAGGGTGGTATGGCAAGTCGCAAGTGTTTCATAATTTCGATATTTGCTATAGCATAGCCCAGGCGCAGGCCGGGCATGCCGTAGTCCTTGGTCATCGAACGCAGGATGATCACATTGTCCCGGTCAATGAGATTGGCGGAGTCCCAGCCATTCTCGACGAAAGCGACATATGCCTCGTCAAGGATTAACAGACCGTCTGCCATTGTCCCCCGCAAGGTTTCCATATCTGTTTGGTTGAAGTATTTGCCGGTTGGATTGTTAGGATTACATACAAATACAGCCTGCGGGCAATGCTTTTGAATAAGGCCGGTGACTTCTTCTATTACGGGATTGAAATTATTCCTTTCTACGGTGCGGTGTCGTACTATACGCGCTCCGGATAACCGGCAGGCGATTTCATATTCGCCATAGGTGGGTTCGAGGAGGAGTACCTTATCACCCTGCCGGAAATATGTCAGGGCAATAAGCCGAATCAGTTCGGTGGTGCCGCTCCCGACTAATATATTCTCCGGCGGCACCTTTAAATGTGATGAAAGTGCCCGGCGCAGTTCGGTGGCATCGGAATCGGGGTATTGCGTGAAGGATACCGTACCCAGTAGCTCCCTTATGCCCGGCGGTGGCATGAACGGATTGGTGGATACGCTGAAATCCAGAATCTCCCCGGCGTCTATCCCCAGCGATTCTATTTCGGCATGGTTTATACCGCCATGCCGGCCTCTTTCCAGTCCGGCGATATTGCGTTTAGGCCGTAACGGCAAGTTGAACACCTCCAACAATAAAGCATAATAGCAGCCACACCGACGCCGCGATGATGAATATTTTTACAGCATCGCCGATAGTTTCCGGTACCAGAGCTTCCCGTGCCTTGCCCAGCTTGTAGTTCCCCGGTTTCTCCAGTCGAACGTTCAGAGCCCCGGCCATGGCTGCCATCGGCCAGCCGGCGTTGGGGCTGCGCGTTAAGACATGTTCGTGCAAAGAAACATGCCAGGCACTGCGACCGTTTTTCCTGATAAATGCGGCCACAACCAGCATCATTGCCGCCAGCCTGGCCGGGATGAAATTCAGGATGTCATCCAGTCTGGCGGCAAATTTGCCCAGGTACTCGTATTTCTCCCGATAGCCTATCATAGAGTCCAGCGTATTGACGACCCGGTAGCCGATAGCCCCGGGTACACCGAGGAAAAGGAAAAAGAAGAGGGGTGCCACCAGACTGTCGCCGGTACCTTCCGCCACCGATTCCACCGCTGCTGAAACAAGCAAAGGCTGCCCCAGGTCTTGTGTATCCCGGCTAACCAGCGCCCTCATTTCAAAACGTGTCTCATTCAGCTTATCGTCCTTTAAAAGCTGTTTAACCTTAAGGGCGGCACGCCGCAGTCCTTTAATAGAGAAGGTGAATTTCAGGAGCACGCCGGCCACTATGATATAGGCTATCTGGCTGACGCCGTGCAGCCAGGCCAGCAGGAAATATACCGGAATAACGAACAGCGCCAGATTAAAAAGCGTCATCCCCATGCCGTAGAAGAATTGGCCTTTGGAAGAAAGGTTCGCCCCGCCCCTTTCCAGGAGACCCATTACTTTCCCCATCCAGGCCACCGGGTGAACGGCGTCCGGCGGGTCGCCCAGCGTTAAGTCTATGGCCACGGCTATAGCCAGTATCAGCATCATTTCCATAATTATTTACGTGTTTTATCCCTTGTATTGTTTGCACTGGAGCTGAGGAGAACGGTGGGGAGGCCGTTAACGGGGTGAGTGTAAACGCAGTTTTCGGCGCCATAGACATCCTTGATGTTGGCATCGGTAATAACCTCAGTCGGAGTCCCCTGCGAGTGTATATGCCTCTCGTGAATCAGGATTATTTTGTCGCAGTACTGCGCCGCCAGATTGAGGTCGTGGACAGCCGTCAGGACAGCAAGATTGCTCTCCGTGCAAAGTCGTTTGATAAGGTCGAGTATCTCCATCTGCCGGCCGATATCCAGATTGGCGGTAGGTTCATCAAGCAGGATTGCCTGTGTCTCCTGTACCAGCACGCGGGCAATCAGGAGCGACTGTATTTCCCCGCCGGAAAGTTCATTGACGCGTCGGTCGGCCAGAGCGCCGGTGGCGGTCTTTTCCATGGCCTGCCAGGCCAAACCCCAGTCCCGGCGGCTTTCCGATTGAAACAGTCCTAGGTGCGGATTCCTCCCCATGAGCACTATCTCGAAAGAGGTAAAAGTGCTGGGCAGCAGCGGCAGCTGCGGGACGACACCCACCATGCAGGCCAGCTGCCGCCGTGGTATACGCTGGATATCCTTGCCGCCGACCAGTATCCGGCCGGACTGTGGAGTGATAACATGACTCAGCGCCTTGATAATGGTTGACTTGCCGGAACCGTTGGGCCCGATAAGTCCCATCATTTCCCCCGGTGATACTTTGAGGGTTATATCCTTCAGCACGGGATGATGATTATACCCCAGCGTGACACCCTGCATTTCCAGTTCAATCATATACAGACCTTAAAAAATAGCCTTTTTACGCCGCCGCAGCAGGTAGAGGAAGAAGGGGGCGCCGCAGATGGCGGTTATTACTCCGATGGGTATTTCTGTAGGGGCCAGTATCGTACGCGCCACGAGGTCGGTGAGAATCATGAAGACGGCCCCGGTCAGCCATGCCAGCGGTAAGAGAAAACGGTGGTCGGCACCCCATACCAGCCTCACGGCGTGAGGTATGATTATGCCGACAAAGCCTATCGTACCCACGAAAGAAACGCTGGCGGCGGTAATCAGGGTGGCTGCCGCCAGCAGCATAAGCTTAAGTCTTTCCACGTTGACACCCAGCTGCTGGGCCTGCTCTTCATCGAGCTGCATAACGTTCAGGATACGGGCGAAGATAATGATAACCGCCGTTCCCACGACCACATAGGGCAGGACGACCATTACCTCCGACCACTGGCTCAGGGAGAAACTGCCCATCAGCCAGAAGATGATGCCATGCATCTTGTCGCCGCTGGAGATGATAAGGTAGGAAACTATCGACCCCAGCAATGCCCCCAGGGCCACGCCGGCCAGGATGAGCGTGGTTACGGGGAGCGTTTTGCCCACCCGCGCCAGTCCATAAACAGTGGCCGTGCTCAACAGCGCCCCGGTAAAGGCGAGTACGGGTATAATGTTGAATCCGAGCCAGGTGACCGGCAGCAGGAAGCCGATAACGGCCCCCAGCGAGGCCCCCTGGGCTACGCCGATGAGATAGGGGTCGGCGAGGGGGTTGCGGAAAAGTCCCTGGTAGGTGGCACCGGCGGTCGCCAGGGCCGCACCGACCAGTCCCGCCAGGACGACCCGTGGCAGCCGTATTTCCAGGATGATGGTGGCGATGGCACTCGACCATGTTGGGGTGATATCCACGAACGGGAGACGGTCGATAAGAATGCGGAACGTGTCCCCGAAGGGTACATGAACGCTGCCGATACTTGTGGCCAGAGCCGCGACGAGAATAAGTAAAATACCCAGTCCCAGAAGACTATATATGCGCGTACGCCTTCCGGTAAAATATGTATTTGTCGACCTCATGGCATCCGGTGAATAAGACATGTTAAAAAATTCGCACTACCTCGTATTTCAGGTCTTCGGTCCCTGTTAAATATGAGACATTGGTCAGATGCTTTCTGGCAAGGCCGGCGGCATGCTCTATTTCCTCCGTCGTGGGTCGCCGCCACGGGTTATCCCCGATGGGTAGGTAGGCATCGATTCTGTAGGGGATGTTTTTATCCACACCGGCGATAAAAATGGCGATTTTTTCGATTTCTGGACTGTCGATATATTCGGGGATAAATATGCTTTCGGTCCTCAGATGAATGCCTGCATTATACAATGTAACGAAGTTCTCCAGCGACTTTTTATTGGACGCCCCGGTGAAGTTACGGTGTAGAGTATCGGTACGGGCTTTGATGCTGAAGACCACCTCGTCAATATGCGTGAGGTCGGGCAGATGGAAGCCGTTGGTCAGGAGTACGTTATGGCTGGCGAACTCCCGGTGAAGCGCCCCGGTCAGTTGTGGCAGTTCCGGGTCAAGGGCCGGTTCTGCCCCCATGAATATTACCACGCCGACCTCCAGCCTGCTCAGGAATCGCATGACTTCTTCCATATCCAGGAATTTCTCCGGTGTCGGATTGGCCTTATTTTGCTGCTGGCGGATTCTATCTTTTGTTTCTGTCAGATGACAGTCGTATATATCGCGCTTTAGCAGGCATGCACGGCAGTTAAGATTACAGCCCCAGAAGTGCAACTGGACGATTTTCGTGGCGGGTCCGTAGGTTATATGATAAACGTTCATTCTTACTCCTCAAACAATTCCGGGTGTATAAATACGGCGAACTGCTCCAGCGCCTCGACAATCCGCGGCCCGGGACGACCTACCAGGTCAACGTCTATCCCGTAGATTCTGTTATTCAAACGGGCATCGGTTTCCCCGAGTCTTGACTCAGTGGTGATAAACTGAAGCGGCAGGTCTTCCCCCGTTCCCATGCCGATACCGGCAATCATCACCTGGGGATTGGCGGATATAACCAACTCCAGACTGATATCGGCATAGCTGTCAAGCTCGCTGGCAACATTGATACCGCCGGCCATCCGGATAAGCTCGTTATGCAGCGTCCCCGAGCCGGCGGCCATCAGGGGGTCGTGCCATACAACATATAATACCTTAGGCTTCTGGGATTCGGTCAGGCCGTCTGTCTTGTTAGTCACCGCTTTAATCCGACTCTGCATATCGGCCAGCAGGTCGGTGGCTTCCTTCTCGGCGCCGGTAACCATACCTATAAGGGTAATCGAGTCGATTACATCGTCGATTGTCCTGGGGTTCACGGCCACAACGGTAAGCCCTTTACTTTCGAGCTGGGGAATAACTTTATCCTCGTGGATATTGGTGGCCAGTACCAGGTCGGGGTCTGCAGCCACCACTTCCTCGATATTGGGCGTGCTGAATCCGCCGATACTCGGCTTATCCTTGGCCTCGGGGGGATAGTTACAATAATCGGTAACCGCCACCAGGCGGTCGGAAAGCCCGAGAGCGAAAAGTGTCTCGGTGTGGCTGGGGGCGAGGGATACGATTCTCTTGGGGGTGGTTGTCTTTAGAGCCACGGTTCTTCCCAGCTGATCCGTGATGGTGACAGGTGTCGGGGGTATGCTTTCCGTGGGGGCGGTACAGGATACCAGAAGACCCGAGAACAGGGCAGTAATAAGGAAAATGGCACTAGATTTTTTTAATATGCTGTTCATAAGCGCCTCCTTTAAATAATAAACCCCTCATCTACAGACAAGGGGTCATTAAGACTCAATAAAAAGTCCTACCACTCCCCCGCGAAGTACTGTAGGTTGTTCAGGGGCTGGCGTTCTGGCTAATAATCCTTATCATAAGGATTAATCACAGTGGCGCGGCCGCATCGGAATATCACCGACTTGCCTTCCAGTTAGGCCCTCGCTCACGCTCGGGCACCCCTGATATAATATATAATTTAATAACAGTATATTATGAGCGCTAATAATTATCAAGTTAGAATGTCAAATTATTATTGGGAGGATTATTTGGCGGGAAAGGATGGGGATAGTAAGTAATTATATGGGGGTGAACTGGAAATTGGCTACTTAGCGGGTGTTTTATATCGGGAACGTCTCAGCTTGGCCTTGATGCGGGCCAGGAAGGAACGCGCGCCGAACGGTTTGCGTACGTAATCGTCGGCGCCCCGGAACAAAGCTTTCCGCAAGGAACCTACTTCATAGTTGGAGCTGAGCATGATAATAGGTACGTCGGATTGTTCACGTATACGATCAAGAATTTGATAACTTTCATTGCCTGATGCGGCCGTGTCCAAAATGACCAGGTCCGGATGAGCCGTCTCCAGCAGGTTAAGCGCTGAGTCCTCATCGACGACAACGATAGTATCGAATCCTTCAGGTTCAAGAGTACTATCTAATATCTTTTGCATATCCTGGTCATCATCAACCACCAGGATTTGTTGCCGGTAATTCATAGCGCGTGACATTCCTCTAGTCATAATTCGGTTGGTCTCGACCTCAGTTTTGCGAGCCTTTCTCAATTTCTATGTTCCAGATGGGCACGATAACGGGTTTCCCTCTGGCGTCGAGAATACTAAAGTCACGTTCATTATTGCTGTGCCCCCGGGCATTACACCACTGCAGTACATCATTAAGTCCGATAAACAAGCTCTTATGATCGTACCGGCGAGCGTGCTGTAATTCATTCATCGTTGTAAAATGCCTCTGGAAAACCTCGGCATTATGCCATTCCGGTAACATTTTAATCCCTCCTGTGCCTACTGTAAGTATATTTATAACGTGTCACAGAAGTATCACAAGAAACGTAACAACCATCACAAAAAAATCAAAAGTATATAAGACTTCAACGGAGCGGTTTCACAAGGAGAGCCTTCCGTATATGGAAGGCTCAGCCAATGTTTTGAGTCACCCGGTTGATCTGGCTATTATTTCAATATTATGCCTTGGACATTGTATAGCCGATACCCGGTCGGGTTTGGATATAATTCGGATTTTTTGCGTTATCTCCGAGCTTCTTTCTGAGCCGGGCAATATTCACCTGCAGCAGGTGAGGGGCGCCCATATATTCTTCTCCCCAGACTTTATATAACAGCTGGTCCGGAGTAATAACGCGGCCGGCGTTCAAAGAGATATATGATAGAAGCTTGTATTCTGTAGAAGTGAGTCTCAATTCCTGATTACTCACCATGACCCTGCGTGATGCAAAGTCAACTAATAAGTCATTAAGACGGAAAGAGCCGCCATTGGAACTTTCCTGATTACCGGTACGGCGTAATATTGCCCTGACGCGGGCGGCCAGTTCGCTGGCGGAAAACGGTTTGATTACGTAATCATCGGCGCCCAAATCCAGTCCTTCTACTTTTTCCTTGTCATCGCCCTTGGCGGTAACCATGATGATAGGCACTTGAGAAAATTCACGGATACGTTTGCAGACCGTATACCCATCGATATCAGGCATCATAATATCCAGCAGCACCAGGTCGGGCGTATCTGTTTCGAATGTCTTTAAGGCCGTATTTCCATCGTTGGCTACAATCACCTGAAAGCCCTCAAGCTCTAGCATCCTGTTTATCATACGCAACATACGTACATCATCATCCACTACCAGTACCAGCGTCTTTTTAGAAGGCATATAATACCTCTCTTTCCGTTGAAGGATGTTATCCTTTCGACAGCAAGCGCGGTTGTCTGACGCTTCCTGCCAACGAATTTTTCTTTGTTGTTTTCTTTTCAATAGGGAGGGTTAACCGGATAATGCTCCCTTTCCCCGGTGTGCTTTCTGCCCAGATCCGGCCGCCGTGTGCTTCTACCAGCCGCTGGCAAATATATAGCCCCAGTCCGATTCCGTCTATGCCTGAATATATTCTTTCTTCAATGCGATACATTCTGTCGAAAATCTTCTTCAGTTCATCGGCGGGTATGCCCGGACCCTGGTCGTTAACGCTGATAAGCAATTCATGCTTGATTTTGGATGCGGATATCAATACATTCGTTCCGGCAGGAGAGTATTTGACAGCGTTATCGATGAGATTATCCACCACCTGGTGAATGCGTCTGGCGTCAATGTTAATTATGGGCAGGTTTTTACTCATTATTATGTTGATTCGGTGTTGATTCGCCCTTATAATAGCCTCGGAAGCCGCACTCTGAATGATCTCACAGATATCGGCTGGCTCTTTTTGAAGCTTAAGCAAGCCTGCCTCCATACGGGAGGTATCCAGCAGATTATCAACGAGCCTTGATAGTCTATCCGTTGAGCTATCAATCGATTTAAGATAGTCCAGGGTTTCGTCCGGGTTTAACTTGTCATAATAATCTATTATCATTGTGCAATATCCCTTTATCGTTGCCAGCGGGGTACGCAGCTCGTGAGAGACGGTAGACAGGAGATTGCTCTTCATCTTGCTCAGATCTTCGTATTCAATGACTTTTCTTTCCAGGTATTTACGTTCGGTGATATCCATCAGATTGCCGAGAACTGCTTCCTTGCCCTGGTAATGTATCGGTGATACGGTTTGCAGCATCCATTTGATTTGCCCGGTTTTATTGATAATTCTGTATTCACACGGGTAGGGGTTTGCTTCCTGCAGAGTAACAATAGTGCTTAATTTGACAGCTTTTTTGTCCTCTGTAACAACGAGGTCGAATAGCTCTCTACCGAATAACTCTTCCTGGCTGTAGCCGGTGATTTTCTCCAGCTGCGGGTTTGTATACTGGAGAATCCCATCCTGAATAATATAGATGCCCAGAGGAGAGCTATAGTAAACCGTGTTGAGGAGTTCCTGGTATTGCTTCTGCTCGCTTATATCGGTAGCGACGGCAATCATGTAGGGTTTGCTCCCCATGTTTATAATATCCGCTGAGCAAAGCCAGAGGCGTATCTCGCCCGATTTCATGCGAAAGCTGAATTCTTTATTCCTGAACTTCTTGTTTTCCGTTAACATGCGAGTCAGGTTTTCCTTGTCCTCCGGCTTTACCCATAAATCGAACTCATCGACAGTGTGGCCTATTAACTCTTTACGGTTGTAGCCGGTGATGCTGCAAAAAGAGTCGTTTACTTCAATATATTTACCGCTTTCAAGGTCGGAGATTATGACCATAACGGGGCTGGAGTTAAAGGCTATCGAGAACTTTTCCTCGGATTCACGCAGTGCTTCTTCAGCCTGGCGGTGTTTCGTAATGGTGCCAAGACGCTCGGCGACGGCATCAAGCAACAGATATTCCTGTTTTAAGAACAGGGTGTTTTGGGATGCGGGAGGTGTTTTTGAATACCCGACCTCCACAACACCCACTTTCTCTCCCTGTACATAAATATCCGCAGCTATTTTCCGGCTGGTATCTGTATAGTTGCCTGTCTGGAACTCTTTACCGTATACAGAAATATAAGCAAAAGCTATCTTGGGATGTTGAAATGCTTGGGGAATTAAATGGGTTATCATGGAGTACATTTCATTTAGCGTTATTTCCGGGTCACCGGTGATTCTGGCGATATCATAAAGACACCGTAACTCTTTAACGCTTTTTTCAAGTTCATATTGATTACTGCTATATTCATACCTGGCGATGGCGTCCCATTTGCCGGCACGCCGGGTAAGGACGTACCGGTGACTGCTGACCACGTCTATAATTTCATGGGCATCGCATTTATCCAGGGAATAGGCAGACAGGGATATTATCCGGCCGGTATTACGTTTGTCACGTCTTTTTCTAATATATTTTTTAAAATCGATCCATTCCTGTGTGTCAATCCAGGTGGCGTTGGTGACTACCCTGATACCTTCGAAACCATTCTCAAGCGCCCGGTCCAGTTTTTCTGCCAATTTGATGGTGATACCAGCTAAATCGAGGTAGCCGTCCTGGTAATACCAATCGGAATACGGAATCATTTCTATCTGGTTATTATTCAGGTAGCTATCGAAGTCCGGAACCGATTCTCTCAGAGTTTTTTCAGCGACCTCACGACTCCATGGTTCGGCAGTAATAAGCAGACAGGATTCATTATTTTTAAGTCCGGTCTTTAGATAGGGCACAAGGATGTCTGTGAGGTCTTCCGGAGTCTGGTAAAACACGCAGACACGTGAACCCCAGGGAATATCGCCTAATATTTTTATACCTGATTTTCTCATATTACCTTTTAAGAACCATGCAAAACTGTTTCAGGATGTTTTGATTTATGACTTCTCCCGGGCAAAGGGATTTCAACTCATCTGGACTGTTTCGATTATCATTTCCGAGCCGGCTTTTATCTGGCTTATATCATCTTCGGTGAACAGACGCCATCCCCGGCGGTCGCGTCTCGAGCCGGCAGACGGGTAGTCTTTTTTAAGCCATCGAAATAGGGTGTTTCTGCTGATGCCGACTATCTGGCAGACTTCTGCGGTGCTGTAGTATGTCTGACCATGTATCGTAATAATCATCTCAGCCTCCTGTGGCACTACCTGGGTATAGTTAAACTGATATAAACCAATACTGATATTATCGAACATGTTTATAAAGAAGGCCGTAAAGAAGTATGGAGAAAGTGTCAAAAGACTATAAAGAATTTATAAAGATGCTATATTTCTCCCGAGTATTTCCATGAGTCAGTCGGTATCAGTACTCCGGGCTACAGCTTCTTGATGAGTGATGAAACGTTGCCGGCAGGGGGCGGCAAATGATGCGTTTTCCGATTGTAAGCCGTATTGGACCTCTATCCGGATGGTATTCATTATATGGCGAGGTTTTCTTTATCGGATGAGGTTTCTTTGGCGGACGCGGCCAGTATGACCTCTACGGCGGCCATGTGACCTGAGGAGTCGCTCCTGGGTACCTGTACCGGGTAGATAATCCCTTAGAGCGTAACGGAGAGCTTTATGTGTACCTGCTGATGGTAGGGTGGAAAGACATCAATAAAACGGTCTATTACCTCCGGTGTGCCCTGCGTGTGGAGAAGTGCCATCCCCGTTGCTGTTTCCGGCAGATATGCCCGGTTTGGTTCTTATTGGTATGTTATACCTGGAAGCGAAGGCGTAAAAGTCGTCCCTGTGTATGCGGTTTTGACCTCCGGGTAGCTTGAAGGCGACCAGGATGCCTTTCTCTATCCACCGTAGTACGGTGACTTTACTCACTCCGCAATGCCGGGCAACGGCACCGGTGGTAAGGTATTCCGGGTAAACGTCCGTCAAATTTGCCTGCATTTGGTACCTCCTTAGGTCGCAAGGCGCCGCGCCGTTATCTGCCGGGCAGCACTGGATTGACATAAAATACACATAATGAAGATTCTTACGTTATACACACCATTGATTAAATTAACGGTTGTACTGAGTTTAACTGTAATAAAGCCGGCTTACAGTCGAATCACAAAGGGAAGACGAACACTCACAAAATTGTCACATTCATCAGAAACGTAATAACCGTAAAGATTACGCGATAGGAGAAAGGGATAAAGGTGGAGCTTTAATAGTTAGCAGGAGAGAAGCTAAATTGGCAGGTTTAATCTAAAAACAAGAGACGAACAAACAGGTAAAAGGGGTCACCAGTTGTCGCGAATGTATGGATTATCCCGGCGTTCGGCGCCAACAGTAGTCTCACGACCGTGTCCGGGATAGATGGTAGTATTATCCGGTAATACCATGATTCTCGTTTGTATGCTCTCGATGAGCTTACGCCTGCTGGTCCCCGGCATGATAGTGGTACCGATACCACGCCGGAAAATGGTATCACCGGTAAAAATCCTGTCACCACTGAGCAGGCAGATACCGCCGGGAGTGTGGCCGGGGGTGTGCATAACTGTAAATTCCAGGTCGCTAACGTTGATAATATCTCCTTCGTGGAGGAGCCTGTCCGGCGGGTGGGGTGTGGGATAAGAAATACCGAACTGCGAGCTGTGGGAGCCCCGCCCTTCGAGAAAATCAGCATCCTCGATGTGAATGGCGACTTGAGCACCCGTTCTCTCTTGGATATCATAAAGGGCGGCAATGTGGTCAGAGTGTCCATGTGTCAATACGATAATTTTGATGTCCAGTTCAGAATCTAAGATAGCCCTGGAAATAACGTCGGCGTTGCCTCCGGGGTCTATAACCATCCCTTCACCGGACGTCTCCGAGCCGACGATGTAGCAGTTGGCGGAGAGCGAACCCACCACCAATCTAATAATAATGACCTTACTATCCATAAAAAAACGTAATCAGGGGTGACCGGATTTCCGTAAAAATCAAAGAAACGGGTCATTTCCAAAATAGCAGAGACAGGGGAATTAGGCAAGTGAAAGACGGAAGAAATTATAAAAAGGAGGGATTCACGCTTTTATTAGCAGGAGCGGTGTATTGCCTCCCAGCAGGACCTTCTGGGCGACGCTTCCCAGTGGCCATATGCCTACCGCTGTCTGACCGCGTGTTGACATGGCCACCAGGTCGCTGGCGGAATTATCGGCAAGATCTATAATTTCTTCAGCAGGAGCGCCAATCCTTATAGCATAATCCGAGGATATGCCCTTATCTTCCAAACGGAGGCACCATTCTTTCAGGTATTCCTCAGTACCGTCATCGATACGGTTGTTCTTCTGGATTACCCTGAGTAACATGATTTCCATCTGGAGGCTGGGGGCAATACCGGTTATAGACTGGATAACGGCTTCACTCTTTTCGGAGCCGTCCAGTGGTACCAGAACTTTTTTAATGATACGCTTGGCGCGTACATCCGGATGAGTGCCTTTGGCCCTGATGAGCAACAGAGGCTGCCTGATGGTAGCCCTGACGATTTTATCGGCAACGCTTCCTACCGCCCACCGGCTGATACCGGACCGCCCGTGTGTGGCCATCACTGTAAGACAGGTGCGTACGTTCCGGATGTAGTCTAAAATTCCTTCGGCGGGACTGCCAATCCTGGTGGCTGTCCCTATTTTTATAGAGTCATTATTGGCGTCGTTGTGATATTTATCAACCTGGCGGCGGGTAAGCTCGATTATTTTCTTGGTGTAGGTGTAGTGTTTCTGGTACTCCTCAGGCTCTTCCGAGGCCAGTACCGACAGCAAGATTATCTCGCAGCCCATTTTACCGGCTATTTCTTCAGCATAGGGAAGCGCTACTTCGGCTAATGGAGACCCGTCCAGAGGAACGACGACTTTGTTATACATAATTTCTGTACCTTTTTTGAGAAATTTTTTATTGGTGCTATGGGTGTTAGTGAAGGTACAGGCCGACGGGTAACGGGTGGTAAAACGCGGCACGCTGGAGCAGGCATTGGATTCTGGCAAGTAGCTCGAAAGTACCGAAAGGCTTCCGCATGAAGAAATCAGCACCCGCATCTATAGCCCTGGCACAGGCTTCGGTGGTGGCATTGGAGTTTATAACAATCAGCGGAGATATGGTAATTGCCCGTATTTTTTCGCAGAGCTGCCAGCTTTCGGTGCCGGGGTTGTCCCTGACGATGATGACATCGTAGTTTCGCCTCTTCAATCGCTGCAGACCGCTTTCGTGATCGTCCACATCTTCGACCCTGTATCCTTCTCGAGTTAAAACACTGTAAATAATAGGATACGCCGTAATGCCGTCGATAAGAAGAATTCTCTTATTCATTTCCGTACCATAAATGTATTACATACCGCAAAGGTATGAAAAGCGGTAAAACTATTATTTTACATAAGGGTTGACTCCCAAACTTCTCTCATATCTTTAAATGCCTGGCTCAACCATCAGTTTCAGCTCTTATTTATTGATTTATGCTATAATGGGGCAATTCCCGCGGAAAAACCGTTCAGGTATCGGCTTATCGTGACCGAAGAAGAGATATACCAGTCCCATCGAAAGAATCCCCGGATTTTCTATGGCTACATCGTGGCTGCCGCGGCTTTAATTATCATGATTATTGCCCAGGGGTTGTATATCGTCTTCGGAATCTTTTTTAATCCCCTCCTGAAGGAATTCGGCTGGACCCGGGCAGTCACATCCGGCGCCTACTCGCTTTGTTCGGTTCTCCAAGGCGTTCTGGGCATCCTCATGGGAGTATTGACCGACAGGTTCGGGCCGCGGATAGTGGTGACTCTCTGTGGTATCCTTCTTGGTCTGGGGTATTTTTTGATGTCACAGGTCAACTCCGTCTGGCAGCTGTACCTGTTCTACGGTGTTATCATCGGTATCGGCATGGGCGGACTCTGGATACCGCTGCTTTCGCCGGTGGCCAGGTGGTTTACCGGCAGGAGAAGCCTGATGACAGCCATCGTTGTATCGGGATTGACAATAGGCCAGATGATAATGCCCCCGATAGTCAGCCGTCTTATTGCCGCGTATGATTGGCGTCTAACATATATGATTATTGCCGGTGTCGTTCTGATAATGGTTGTCGTACCGGCGCAGTTTTTAAGGCGCGACCCTTCTAAAATGGGACTGCTTCCGTACGGGAGCGGGAACGAAGAGAACCAGGAAGGATTGGAATCGGCAGAGTCGGACTATACCCTTAAGGAGGCCGTTCATACCGTCC
>CAYYVO010000016.1:0-8757 GCA_964475175.1 uncultured Dehalococcoidaceae bacterium
CGTAATAGCCGACCTTGCCGACTGCATCCAGCAGCTCATACATCGTCACGAAGGGCTCGACAACGGCATGCGCGTTCTTTTCGTCTATTTCCAGAATCCTGTTCATCCGCTTCAATTCCAGCAGGATGCCCCGTTCGCTGGCCAAATAAGTAGCCACGTACTCAAACGCGCGAGCAGAAGGCTTGAACAGGATACCGGCTTTGTTGCAGTACCTGACTATCGCCTGGAGCTCCTCGACGGAAGCGGGTAAAAGAACCGCTGCCGGCGGAGCGTGCTGTTTCTCCCCGAATGCCAGCTTATTTCCCCAAAGCTGATTGTAGCTTTCCATTATCACCGGTTCCTGAGTGATATACTCCGGCCCGACGATATCTTCAAGAGCCTTATATTCTTCTTTAGTCAGCTTCATTTTAAGTCTCCTTGCCTGCTATTTTCGGAAACTGCGCTAAACGGATTTTTGCACCAGTTCAATGATATCCAGGACCTCGATTTTGTCGCCGGTTTCCTCGGCGGCATCAAGGAAGTTACGCTTGCACCAGGGACAGGCGCTGACGATAGCTTCCGCGCCGACGGCTTTGGCTTCCCTGAGCCTTTCGGCGCCCGTCCATTTCGCAAAATCGGGATAGGCGTCAATGACGCCGCCGCCGGCACCGCAGCACCAGGCGTACTCTCTGATGCGATACATCTCGACGAAATCCAGACCCGGAATACTTTTTAATATATTCCTGGGAGTGTCATAAATCCCATTGGTGCCCCGGCGGTATTTCTTCGGGGGATCGTGCAACCACATCAGCGTTCCCGGGGGTTTGACTTCCTTGCCGTTCCAGTGAATCCACGGCTCTCCCAACCGGCCCAGGTGGCAGGGGTCATGGTAGGTAACCTTCAGAGGTAACGATTTTTTCAGCTGAAGTTTTCCCTCCTGGAGTAGTTTCTCCAGGTACTGGGTAATATGGTAGACCTCGACTCCCAGGTTCTTACCTATCTTATCGTAGAGTATCTTGTACGTACCATAACAGTCCGAGCAGGGTGTCACCAGCACTTTCACCCCGGCTGTTTTAAACGTTTCCGCCTGATGCTCGGCGAACTTGGTCAGTTCTCCGTCATAGCCCAGTTCATAGGCCCGGCCGGCGCAACAGGCTTCATCCGCTCCCATAATACCGACATCCACTCCGGCCTGCTGGAGCAGGGTCACACCCGCCTGTGCTATCGGCCACAGGTCTTTGTCATAGGAATAGCGGCATCCGGCATGATAAAGGACCTCTGCCTTTTCTTGGGTGACGCGCTTCACATCCAAATCCACCGCCCAATCACCCCGCTCCGAGCGGGGCTTCAACATCATATTATCCTCTGAGCGGAGGCTCCTGAGGAACGGTTGATGCTGGGGCATTAAATAACCTTCATCGACACATTTAATCCTCAGCTCCTGAATATGCTGCAGCGGCTCCAGGTCGTTACCTACTTTGCAGGAGATGTCACAGGAGCCATCCATCATGCATTTGTACACTATATCCAGGAAGGTTTCATCTATCTCAATCCTTCCCTTTAACAATGAATAGGAAAGATTGAATTTGCCGCCCGATGAATAAGCATGCCAGTGATATCTGGCCGCGGACGGACAACCATCTATGAAATCGAAATTCTTTATATAACGCCACGGTATAGTCTTACAATATGAACAGCGGGGACATCTTTGCATGTCATGTTCATAATTTTCCCAGCTCACAAGATTACCTCCTTATGTCGGTCTACTTGAAACATAATTTCCCGGGATTGAGAATCCAGTTAGGGTCAAATATATCTTTGACCTTCTTCTGCATCTCAGCAGTATCGCTGGCGCGCCGGTAAGCCAAATCGGCCCATCCGCTGTACGGTCGCGAAAAGAAAGCCCCCTTCTCTTCCAGGAGACTCACTGCTTCGGTCGCCAGCTTGCCGGTCAGACCTGATTCAGCCTGATTTGCGGGGTCATAGTAAAGATTGAACTCACAATGGCAACTGGTACCCTGTACCACAGGCTGAATATAAGCTCCGATATTACTGACGGGAAATCCCTGCTGCTTTGCCAGTTCGGCTATTACTCCGGCGAACTCGGGAGTTTTCCCGAGTGTCGTCAGGAAGAAGATATCATTAAAACCGCCTTTCAACCCCAGCTTCCAGTACGGCTCAGGTGACGGCTGAGGTAAGAGACGGGCAAATTCCTCTGCATTAACTCCGGAGATATCGGTATGCAACTCCAGACCATAGGACGCTGCCAGCTCTCTCAGATCGGCTTCCAGGTACTGTACTTTTTCCTCCGGCATAGGACCGTAGCCTTCGCAGCTTACAAACATGACCCAGGCCGGCAGACTGTCGCACAGGGCGGCTATCTCCCGGGAGGTGCGGCACATGAGACCGGCCAGGTTACACCCGTTCAAGATAAAGATGTTGCCGGTAAAGCGTATCCTGGTGAGATAGTAGCTTAATTCTATCAGAGGCTCCAGACTGTCATTTGGAATCAGGAAGGCACGGCTTATCTCGGATAAAAACCGGCACTTTATGGACATCCAGGTTACGATTCCGATAGTCCCCTGAGCACCCGATACCAGCCGCTGCGGGTCCATCTGGGTAGGGCCGAACGGGCTAATCTGGGCTTTGCCGATTTCCCACTGCCGTTCCAGCGTATCAGGCCCGGCGGCTTCGCCGGTTCTCATCTTGTCCCCGGTGCCGAAGACAATTTCCGTACAGAGCATCGGGTCGGTGCTGTCAAAGTGAACGCCCGGCATTAAAATGGGGTCGCGCTCCAGTACGCTGGCTAACACCGATTTGGTGCCTCGAGGAGCCAGCGGCATGTACGCGCTCATACCGGCCTTAGCCAGTTCGGACTGCAGTTCGCCGAAAGTGACTCCCGGTTCCACAAGCGCTACCCGGTTAGGAGCGTTGACCCGTATTATCTTGTTCATTCTTCTCAGGTCGACGATGATAGAACCCTCGGCGTTGGGGACCGAATCTCCCCGGAAATGGGGAGGCCCCGAACTTACGGGGACAAGCGGTACTTTCTTTTCGTTGGCCCACCTGACCACTTCCTGCAGTTCATCGATATTAGCCGGTTTCACGACACAACCGGGCGTTTTCCCTGGAATAAGGGCGAATCCTCCGGAATATTCTTTTAATGTATCCGGATCATTGAGAACGTTTTCTCTACCGACTATTTTTTCAAGGGCATTTTCGACCATTCTTTACCTCCTTATGACGAGGAACAAGATGCTTACTCGATGTCGAGGGAAATATATTCATGACTGTAAGAGGCAGCACTTATCCGACTACCTCCTTTAATCTGGCTGTGAAAGCCGGCAATACTGTCTTCCAATCGGCCACGATGCCGTAATTAGCTACTTTAAAGATGTTAGCTTCGGGGTCTTTGTTAATAGCTACAATAACCCTGGAACTGAAGAAACCGCTCACATGCTGACTGGCTCCGGACAGGCCTACCGCGATATATAAATCGGGGCTGACAATCTTGCCGGTTATCCCGATTTGCTGGTGTTCCGATACAAACCGGGCATCGCACGGCGGCCGGGTAGCACCCACCGCCCCCTGTAATAACCCGGCAATCTCTTCCAGTTGTTGAAAGCCATCGACGCTGCCGATACCTCTGCCGCCGGACACAACAACTCTGGCATCTTCCAGCTTGACGCCAGCCGTGGGCTCGATTTTTCTCTCCAGCACTTTTGTCTTAAGGGCAGCCGTATCTATCTCAGCGGGTACATTGATTACCTGACCCTGGCGATTATCGTCTTTAGCCAGCGCGGCCATGGTCTTGATTCTGACCGCTGCTATCTGCGGGTCCGTTCCACAGACCTGGACCGCCTGGGCGTTGCCACCGTACACCGGCCGGGTCATCAGCAGGCGTTTGGAAGCGGGGTCTATTTCTAACGCCATACAGTCCATGGTAGCCCCGGTGTTCAGGCGAAAGGCTAACCACGGTGCCAGGTCGCGCCCGGACGAAGTCTGGCCCAGGAGGATAATTGAAGGGAGAGCCTGCCGGACTATTTTTTCCATAACCATTAAATAAGGCTCGGCGGTGTAATCTTTTAAGGGAGGAGCATCGACAACATAGACTTTATCAGCGCCACAGGCGATGGCTTCCCGGCCTATTCCGCTAACATCACTGCCGATGAGAACAGCAGCTAATTCCTGCCCCAGTTCCGAGGCCAGGCGGCTACCTGCGCCTAAAAGTTCGGTAGCTATCGGGGCTAACTTGCCGCCGGTGACTTCACAATAGACCAGTACACCCGTATTTTCCGGCATAACAATAACTCCTCGATTTTAGACAAATTCGATGCAATGTATCAGAACATCAAATTACTTTTATTTCTTTTAATATATTCACAAGGTCCGCCGCTTTTTCCTCGGGAGTGGAGCCTTCCAGTATTTCACATTTATTATCCTGAGTCGGCTCATTCATTTTTGTCATGGTAAAGCGGCTGGTATCAGCGGTTTCGATTCCTAATTCCTGAGAATCCCAGATAGTTATCGGCTTTTTGGCGGCAGACATAAAGGCTTCTACGCCGGGTTCGCGCAGGGCGCCCACTTCATAAGTGGTAGTAACCACTGCCGGAGCTTGAACTTCGACCACCTCATAACCATCGGGTAATACTCTTTTTACTCTCACCATATCACCGTCAAGCTCTACTTCGCGAGCTGCTGTGGTACAGGGGATTCCAAGCATACTGGCGATACCGGTACCGACCTGTCCCGTATTGGTATCAGCCGCCTGCAGACCGCATAAAATCAGGTCATACTGCCCCAGTTTTTTGACGGCAGCAGCAATGGCATTAGCCGTAAGATACGTGTTAAACTGGCTGAAAGCCTCATCCTGCAGAAGGAACAGCTGGTCGGCCCCGGCAGCCAGAGCCGAACTGACTACAACCCTGTTCAGTTTTTTCCCCAGGCTGATTACAGTCACGTTAGATTCCTGGGTATCTTTTATCCTGAGTGCCGCTTCCAGCGCATTTTCATCGAAGGGGCTTAAGACCGGCGGCGTTGCCTTTGGTGGAACGGCAAGTCTGGCTTCAGTGTCGATATGAAAGAGAGATAACGGGATTTCCGGGTCAAGCACCTGCTTCATACAAACAATGATATTTTTCACTGTGGTCTCCTTTATCTCGTGCGTGATATCAAGTCGTTCTTAATGACTGACCCGTTTATATACTTCAGTTTTCTGCTTTCATATTCTAGGTAATTCCTGATGCCTCGGCGATTATTTCAGCGATATCCTGAATTATCATCGGGCTACCCGTTTTCCCCCCCCTGGAGGCATCTTCGAACATCTGTAAACAGAAAGGACAGGCCGTGGCCACCACCTGTCCCTGAGTATCTATTGCCTGATTCAGACGCATCTCATTTATCCTCTGCCCGGTATTTTCCTCCAGCCACATCCGACCGCCGCCTCCTCCGCAGCAGAAGCCATCCTTACGGTTGTGTTCCATTTCCACCAGTGTCACACCCGGAATACCCTTTAAAATTTGCCTGGGCGGTTTATAGATGTCATTATATCTGCCAAGATAGCAGGGGTCTTGATAGGTTATGACCGCTTCTCTGGCATGGTCTATCTTCAGTCTGTTTTCTCTGAGTAAATCGGCAATAAACTGGCTGTGATGGATGACCTCGAAACTACCACCAAAATGAGGATATTCATTCTTCAGGGTGTTAAAACAATGAGGGCAGGCAGTCACGATTTTCTTGATATTATTGCTTGAAAAAAGCTGGATGTTGTTTAAGGCCAGCATCTGAAAGATGTGTTCTGCCCCCAGGCGACGTGCCGGATCGCCACAGCACATCTCTTCCTCACCGAGAATTCCAAAATTGATACCAGCCTGCTTCATCAACATGGCTACAGCCTGAGTAACCTTAAGGCTGCGGTTCTCTAAAGCCCCCGTACAACCTACCCAGAAGAGTACATCCACCTGGCTGTCTTTTCCGATAATTTTTATATCCATTCCCTCTGCCCAATCAGTCCGGGCATACATGGTTCCCCGCCAGGGATGGCCTCTTACTCTAAGGTTCTTCAGGGTGTCTCTCGTAGTCTCGGTTGCTGCAACCATCTGGAGGTGACGCCGTAGATCAACGATTGTATTCATCTGCTCGATATATGAAGGACAGACTTCCTGGCAGGCCCGGCAGGTGGTACACGCCCAGATAGCGTCTTCAGAAATAATGTTACCGATTACAGTTTTACCCGGAATTTGGAGAGCTTTGTTATGCCCCGCATCGGCTGCCCTGGCTTTGAGCAGGTCAGGCCCTGCCTCCAGTAAATGCTCTTTGGCGCATAAGATGAACTCCCGGGGAGAGAGAGGTTTACCGCTGAGTTGGGCCGGACAAACGGTGTGGCATTTGCCGCACCACGTACAAGCGTAAAGGTCATGCAGTTGTTTCCAGGTAAAGTCCTGAACATCCGATATCTTGATGGAGTCAATATTGTTCAGGTCAATCGGCCTTAGAGACCCTTTGGGTGCCAGATTTCTGAAAGCAATATTGGAGAACGAAAAGAGGGGATGGAGGTGTTTTGAGCGAGGAGCGTAAATCAATGCTCCAAGTATTATTATGTAGTTAAGCCACCAGAGGTTTTTATATACCACTACCAGGCTATCTTGTGATATACCTGCGTTGACCAGAGAGTTTGCCAGGGCCACTCCCAAAGGCGGCCAGGAACTAGGAATGCCGTAAGCGGCATATCCAAAGCCCTCAATACAGTAGTGCAGCGCCATAAGGACTATGATGACGGTAATGAGCAAAGGTTGAATTATTTGCTCTCCGATGGTTTCCTTCCTCTTTAGCCTCTCGGGCTTGATAATATATCGTTTGATAATCACCCAGATCATAGCTAAAAGGATAAATAATGCCGCGATGTCTAAAATGGAGAAAAAAGCCGTCTCAAATCCGCTGCCGCTTATTATCGGGAATAGACCAAACCCTGCCCCCAGGCCGATAAAGACTATGTAAGCTACGAAGAATACGCCGAGGCCCCAGAACATAAAAGCGTGTCCGATGGAAGCCGGATCTTTGAGGGTAAGAGTTTTTAAGTTGCTCGACTGGGCGAAGACTACAATCAGCATCTTTATAAGGCGTTGAAACAGGTGGTCGAAGCGATTTTCGGGCTTCCCCAGCCTTAGCAGGCGTATTAGAAAATAAACTCTCCGGACAAACAGCCCCAGGGCAATAGCAAACAGAAGCCAGAATATCACATACCCGGAAATGCCCAGATAATTTCCAACTACAGGCGACATCTTATTATATTACCCCATGCTGCAGTCTTTTGAGAACTCTTCCAACAACCCGGTATATCCAGGACGTTACTTTGCCCATGAAAAACTGAATCCCGTCTCCACCCCCCAGCTGATTTTCCAGAGAACCGGCCTATGATTATTGGGTGTGCAATTTATATCGTATTACGATTATGCCTAATTATGACAGCCCGGGTTTACTCTGTCAAGACAAATAACAACTCGATATTCCGTAAAAAATACAGGCTTTTGGTTGTTATTGAATGAAAATGCTAAAATAGAAGAACAGTAATTTTTTTAACGGCGCAGGTAACTTCGACCTGAGGTTGACACACATGGTAGAGCCTCCAAACATAGACGAATATTACGAGCTCTGGCTGCTGCTATCCCAAACGCGATCAGCTGTATTCAAGGCCAGGCACAAGAAATTTGGACAGTACATGCACCCCAATCAGGCAGCCGCGCTGGTAATGATCTGGCTTTATGATGGTCAGGCCACTTCAACCATTCTGTCAAACCATCTATTCCTGGAGCCTCACTCGATCTCGGAGTTGGTCGAGAGGATGCGGAAGAAAGGCCTGGTGACGAAGACAAAGGATAAAGCTTTAGGAAACGTCGTCCGGGTATCCGTAATGGAAAAAGGCCTGAAGATGTGCTCTGAACTGGTGCACACGGAATTCATTCGCGGTCTTATGTTAGAGCTATCTGCCCGGCAGCGTAAACAACTGCGGTCATGTCTCTCGATATTATTTCGCGCTACCCTGAGAGAGCTTGGTATAGAAGACGTACGTCCACCCTATCTTAATACCTGATGCACGCGATTCATCGGATTACTCAATAGACTATAATGCCGGCAAGCCGGGAGCGCCTTTCCCTGACAACACTTTTACCCGGTTAGTTAAAGCTGCCGTTTACATTACCGAACCGCCGGAAACGTGGAGGACCTGCCCGGTGACGTAGCTGGTGACGTCCGAAGCCAGGATGACGGTGGCATTGGCAATATCCGCAGCGGTGCCCATCCGGCCGAGGGGAAACGAACCGAGCATGGCCGCTCGCATCTTTTCCATCTCCTCCGGTGGCAGTTTGGGCATGTCTTCGCGGAGAATAGCGCCAAAATTGGTCGGGGCCGGCCCGGGAGCGATGCAGTTCACGCGGATGCCGTACTTACCCTCCATGGTAGCGAGCTGCCTGGTGAACAGGTCGATAGCGTACTTGGACATAGCGTACATCCCGACACCCATCTGGTACTGGTGGGTACTGCCGGAGCCGATGTTGACCATAACGCCGTACTTCTGTGCTCTCATAGCGGGGACGACGGCCTTGCTTACGTTCATGGTGCCGACGAGGTTGAGTTTCAATTGCTTTTCCCAGACCGCGGGGTCCTGCTCGTCGATGGGAACGTTGTCCTTGTGTAGAATAGCACCGGCAACATTGCAGAGGATGTCGATTTTACCGTATTCGTCGAGGACTTTCTTGACCATTGCATCTACTTCGGCATGAT
>CAYYVO010000016.1:8767-13379 GCA_964475175.1 uncultured Dehalococcoidaceae bacterium
TGATTGGTGATGTCCGCCTTGACAGCGATGCTTTTACAGCCAAGCTGTTTGACCGCTTCGGCTGTTTTTTTTACGTCATCCAGGTTTATATCGGTGACCGCGACGGTATCACACCCTTCTTTGGCGAAAAGGAGAGCCGTCTCTTTCCCAAATCCTATCTGGCTGCCGGCCCCGGTGACCAGCGCTATCTTTCCTTTGAAACCAAGATCCATTTTCTACCCTCCTGTTAGATGTTTTTCATTATTAATGCCTTTACACCGGCATCGGTGTTTCTTTATACAGGACTTTAACACGACTACTGCTGGAATCCCGCTACAACCGAAACAATTTAAACAGATTCGGGGGTTCACATTTAAGAATTATGCAGATAAATCAAATTAATTTCAAATCGTTCATCCTCAGCTTTTTAGCCATAGCTTTGCTGTTTCCTGTATATCTATCTAATTCAGTCCAGAATTTCTTGCTGTGGTTGTGTATCCGGGTATGAACCAGCTCATGCAGAATTACATAGTCGATAAGCTCTTTTGGAAGTAATATCAGTTTGTAGTTAAGGCTAATATTATTGTTATTAGAGCAGCTTCCCCATCTTGTTTTCTGTTCTCTGATAGATATTTTATTATATGTAAATCCATGTTGTTCAGCCAGATGATTTAATCTATCTGTCAGTCTTTTCTTTGTATCTGCTCTATCAATGGCGAGGGAGCGGTCTAAGAAAGCTTTTTGCTGATTTTCCTTCCTTTTTGTTTTCTTCAGGTTCTTCTGAATCCATTGTTTCTTAAGATGGACGAATTCCAGGGCTTTCTTAAAACTGGTTCGCGCTGGTACAGCTACCCTGACACCTTTTACGAATCTAACATAGATAATGACTCGTTTGGCTCGTTTACTTTTTTCAAATAATACCGATCCAATTCCATCAATATTTACTACATTAGAATTCGTCATTAGTGATATCAAGAGGGTCGAACCGCACCTGGTGCGACCCTTGGATTCGTCAATTCAGTTACTGACAGACCGGAATAATCAATTCCTCACGTAATAGGTGGGGCGATATTGTTCGGGTCAAGTAACTGCTTAATCTTCCTCGTTTTTTCGGGGTAGTTTTCCCATGCCGGTCCGTAGCGTTCGGCGGCGGGTCTTACCGGAAAGGCGCCTACATCCACAAAATCTTTGTGGCAGTCATCCATCAGTAAAGCCAACTCGCCGGCATCCTCAACCGATGCAAAGCGGAGACATTCCAGCTTGCATATATGGCACATTTCAAACGGGAGGAACCAGTTGGTAGTTCCGTAATCATCCAGCACCGGAGGCACATGCTTTTTGGTGTTGACATTAACAATATCACTGCACTTAAAAGCATGGTCCAGAGATTCAAAGAGTATAACAGAGGTGAATCTTCCCCCGGCAATATTGGAAACGATGGCATCGGCGGACATGAAGTGGGTTTCATCCGTGGTCCGTCGACTTGCCCTGCAGAATGTAGCACCATAATCTTCGCAGATACTCTGCAGTACCTTCTCCTCATAGGCCAGGCGCTTATCTGAACCGATACCATACAGTAAGGCCCGGCAGGAGGTCTGGTTCGGGTTTTCACGAATCAGCGGGGCTTCATGATTATCCCAGTAATCCCAGAAGCCGGCCGCGCCCGTGAGCACTTCAGCGCTGCCCCGGGCTCTTGCCATAGCAAAAAACCAGGGAGGCACGGTCATGACGAACAGGCCTATCTCGCATTTTCCTATCTCGTAAATAGCATCGATGGCCGCTTCCTTGGTCGGGAAGACAAAGTTATAGTACTTGAACCTGTTTGAAGGCAGGACGAGCGTTGTCATTGGCGCGTCTCCCGTAGGCTCAAGCTTCTCGTCAACGAAAGGGAACACCCTGACGCCCATCTTGACACAAATTCCTCTTGTCGTGGGACTTTCCAGGTTGGCGCTAGCCATCATGCCGCGAAGGTCGGGCCCCGGCCCTTCTCCCCAGAAGAAATCGTTCTGCATAGACCTGGAACCCAGCCTCAATATTTCACCCTCGGCGGTTACCCATTCGGCGCCCAGTACCCGCCGGTATCCCCTGTCGCCGTACCGGTACGATATCGCTCCCTCGCCGACATTCAGGGTATTGGCCAGCACGGAAACATTGCCCCCGCACATCGGGACGAAGGTCACCAGTCCCCGTTTGAACAGCTCGCCCTGCAAAGCCGCGAAGGATACTCCCGGCTCAACGGTGGCGTACAGGTTTTCCTCATCTATCTCCATCTTCCTCATCCTCTTGAGGTCGATGAAAACGACATTATCTCTATTCATTCCGGGAGGGGGATTCGTCGTGGTTGCGGAGAAGGGCAGCATATACCTGTTGCATACCCTGATTATTCCCTGAACCTCTTTGGCGGTTTCCGGATGTATACTGCAGGCCGGTCTCTTTATATCAGTGGCGCCATGAGCACCGCCGGCCACATGGTCAGCTTCAACAATCGCCGGGTCGTCACTTACCCAATCCGGCCCGACAATAGACTGTAATGCCTGATAAGCCTCTTTCGATATAGCCATAACTTCCTCCTGTTACGTTATATTGCTTGAAGTATTATTTCTGTAATATCGTAGACTGCCATATTCGCCTTCTTGGCTTCAGCTGCCTTGGTTAGAAGCTCCTTGGCTTCCGGGCTGCAGGTTACTATTGCGTCGGCGCCGGTTGCCTGTGCCTCTTCGATTCTCTCACCGGCGGTCCATAACGCGAAGTCAGGGAATGCCACCGCCGTACCGCCGCAACTGCCGGCACACCAGGTATTACTCCTGGACCTTTCCATTTCCACCAGCTCGATATCGGCGATACCTTTAAGGATATTCCTCGGCGGATTATAAATACCCCTGTCTCCGCGCCTCCATACCTTGCCGACGGGGATAACCCGGACATAATTGGGTTCCCACTCCTGCCAGGGCTCGCTGAGCCTTCCCAGGTTGCAGGGGTCGTGGTAGGTAACCTTCATCTGTACTTTGTTCTTGAACTCAAGTTTGCCGTCCTGCATCAACTGGTCAAGATACTCGGTTATATGAAGGGGAGTGTACGGCATGTCTTCCGTAGATTTGCCGAGAAGCTTGGGGTAATCAACCTTGAGGCTCTTGTAGCACTCGGCGCTGCTGGTTATTACCGTTTTAGCACCTGATGCCTCGATGGCCGCTACATTGTGCTCGGCCAGCTCCTTAGCCAGGTCTATCTGGCCGGTGGCGCAAACATAATTGCCGTCGCACCACTCGTCTTCCAGGAGCATAAACTTTGTCCCGGTCTGGCTGAGAATCTTCACCGTAGCCCGGGCCAGTTCCGGTTGCTTGTAGGCTGAATTACACCCGACAAAATAAACCATATCCGCTTTCTTTGCCGGCTTGATATCTTCAGGTAGCCATTTCAGGCGGTCTTCGTGGGGTTCTCCATATTCGTTTTTGGTCTTGCGTATATTGTCTGCCATCGCTTTATGCTCCGGCATGGGCCCCTTGCCCTGCTCGACGCATCTCACCCTGAGGTTTTCGATAACCTGGAGTACCTCTATATCCAGGTTCCTTTTACACCTGCTGTCGCAGGCGCCGCAGGTGGTGCATTTATACAGCGCATCCACGAGTCTGGGGCCGAAATCCAGCTCCCCGTCCAGCTCGGCCAGAGCGGAGTGGAGTAAGCCGTGGGGAGAGTAAAGATTAAAAGCGTATTTGGTATCTATGGGGCATTGCCGCGAGAACCTCAGGCTTGTTACCCAGTTAAGGTCAATGAATTTACAAAAAGTGCACCTCATGCACATCTTTGCCTGGCGTCTGTATTCTTCAACCGATATCATTTATCTCTCCTTGGATATTTTTATATATTAGAAACACAGTCTACCCGGGGACATGATATTGTTCGGGTCCATCATTTTCTTTAACTTCTTCAGTTGCGAAGTGTAGCTTGCCGACCGCTCGTAAACCATGTCGGTCACTGCGCCGTACGGTCGTGTGTAAACGCCACCCATATCGAGTGTAGCTCCGGCGGCCTCGGCATATATACTTTCAATCTTCTTCACTTCTTCTGCATTTTCAGGGCCATAATAGAAATTGCATTCGAAATGGCAGGCGCCGCCGTAGACCACCGGCTGAACATAGAAACCTATATCATGCACGGGGTAGGCATATTTGGATGCTACCTCCTCAATCACCTGAGAGAATCCCGATGCCTTACCCATTACCGTGTGGAAGAACAGGTCCTGGCAGGAGCCCTTGTAGGCAAACTTCCAGTACGTTCTATCCGCAGGCCAGGCCCCGCGCAGCATATCCGCCATATCCTTTTCAACACCGGATGCTCCGGGCAGCGAGGTGGGCAGGTCTTTGATAGATAATTCCCTGGCAACTTCTCTTAAGGCATCTTCCTCGTATTCAATCTTTTCTTCGGGGAATCTTACGCCTCCACCCAGCACCAGAATCAAAGTCCAGGTAGGTAGAGTCGCTTTCAGCGCATAAAAATCGTCAGGCCATTTATTGGCGAGGATGGATGCCAGGTTCACATTATTCAATATCAGGCACTCTTCGCCTATCATACGCCGCTGCGCTTTGGATACAAACTTTACGGCGTCATCTAGTTTGTAGAACGGAATGAAATAGGT
>CAYYVO010000017.1:0-5435 GCA_964475175.1 uncultured Dehalococcoidaceae bacterium
ATATATACCTGTTCGTGGTAATGTATAACAATAAAATTCATGTCATCCCAGGCTCGATATGATGAAAAATGAATTAAAGACAGGCAGGATGCCACTTGACCAATTACGTATCAGGCTACCAATGGTAGGGGAACCAACACCAGCCTTTGCCTGATTCTCCCCTGGCAGAGCCTGCCCATCCAGTAAATATAAGAGAATTAATGGGAATACCGTTGCGGGATTGATAATGAAAAATATTGAGCTGGTAAATTACTCCTTTCGCTAATTAGTGCTATATCCTGAAACAGGCTACTTCATGGCCATTACCAACGTCCCTCAAGGGCGGCTTTGTCTCCATGCAATCTTTTATGGCTAAATTGCAGCGTGGATGGAAATGACAACCACTCGGAGGATTAGCCGGACTAGGCACTTCGCCCTTTAAGACGATACGCTGGCGGGTTTGTTCTATATGAGGGTTCGGTATTGGCACCGCCGAAAGCAAAGCCTTGGTATACGGATGCAGCGGATTGGAGTAGAGTTCCTCGGCGTTCGTTATCTCCACGATACGTCCCAGGTACATGACAGCTATACGAGTGCTAATATGCTGCACCACAGAGAGGTCGTGGGCGATGAACAGGTACGCCAGTCCCATCATATCCTGGATCTCTTCAAGCAGGTTGATAATCTGAGCTTGAATCGAAACGTCCAGAGCTGAAATAGGTTCGTCACATACTACCAGTGAGGGATTACTGGCTAATGCACGTGCAATAGCCAGGCGCTGTCGCTGGCCACCACTAAATTCGTGAGGGACGCGATTTAACATCATAGGGTTAAGCCCAACAAGACTAAAGAGTTCGGATACCCTGTTGTTGAACTCATTCGTTCCTATGAGGTTGTGGGTTTTCAACGGCTTACCGACAATACTACGGGCAGTTTTACGTGGATTAAGCGAGCCATACGGGTCCTGGAAAATGGCGCCCATATGTATACGCATCGGCCTGATATGGCGTTCCGGTAATTTTGATATGTCCTGTCCTAGAAACATGATATTCCCTGAGGTAGGGCGATAAAGGCGTAAAATACAGCGACCGACGGTGGTCTTGCCACACCCACTTTCACCTACCAAGCCAAGCGTTTCATTTTTCCTTATTTTGAAACTCACGTCATCTACGGCCTTAATATCACCGACTTTGCGACGTAATATGCCTGCCGTTATAGGGAAGTACATTTTCAGGTTCTTTACTTCTATTACGGAGTCATCCTCGGCTGCTTTCATTTCTTCTCCTGGGTATCAACATAGCATGATATATAATGCTGACCATCTATATGTCTCAGCGGAGGCCAGGGCTCTCTTTGACACTTTTCGGTTCGATAAGTGCACCGGGGGAGAAAAGCACAGGTTTGTTCCATATCAATCAGGTTGGGAGGCATACCGGTAATCGGTACCAGTTTTCTCGTGTTGCGTGTTTCTCCTAGCTGGGGTACACACTTGAGCAGGCCTATTGTGTAAGGATGGCACGGGTTATCAAATATGTCGTAGGAAAGACCGGACTCAACAATGCGACCGGCGTACATGACATAGATTCTCTCGGCATAACGGGCAACCACACCGATATTGTGCGTGACGATAATAAGCGAAGTATTAAATTCCTCCGTCATTTTCTTCATGAGTTCCATTATCTGTGCCTGAGTAGTTACGTCCAGAGCTGTGGTAGGCTCATCGGCGATGAGTATTTCAGGGTTACATGAGATTGCCATGGCAATCATCACCCGCTGGCGCATGCCGCCGCTAAATTGGTGTGGGTAGGCGTCAATACGTTTTTCAGCTTCGGGGATACCTACCAGCTTCAGTAGCTCGATAGCGCGTAGCCTGGCCGCGTGCGGGTCCATGTCGAGGTGCCACTCCAGCGTTTCGGTTATCTGTCGGCAAATAGTCAGTACCGGATTAAGCGATGTCATCGGCTCTTGAAATATCATGGCAATCTTTCCGCCGCGCACCGAACACATTATATCGCCCTTGGCATCGTACTCGAGCAGGTTATTACCTTCGAACATAGCCTTGCCGTCAACTATTTCGCCCGGTGGTGTAGGTATTAGCTGCATCACCGACAACATGCTTACCGATTTTCCACAACCACTCTCTCCCACTATTCCAACGGTCTCTTTAGGATTTATATAAAAGGAGACGCCATCCACGGCTTTAACCTGTCCGTGGTAGGTATTGAAGTAAGTCTTAAGATTTTCAACATTTAAAAGAGTTTCCATGCCAACATCCTTAAAGATTCTCTGAAAAACACCTAGATAACGCCTCTCAGCCTCGGATCGAGTGCATCCCGCAGTCCATCTCCCATCATATTAAAGCCAAAGACTACCAGCATAACTGCAAGACCGGGTGCCATTGATAACTCGGGATTGGTAAGGAGATATCGATAGCCGTCATTTACCATGCGACCCCAGACCGGTGTCGGCGGGGTGATACCCACCCCCAGAAAACTGAGCCCGGCCTCTGCCAGAATGGTGGCGCCAATTCCCATGGTCATCATCACCAGTATCGGAGCGAAGCAATTAGGTAGAATTTCGCTGAGCATAATATTCAGGTTACTCACGCCCATAGCCTTTGCAGCCATAATATATTCGTTTTCTTTAACGGTCATAGCCGTGCCGCATGTTATACGGATGATTGGCGCTATCATGCCCACGGTCAGAGCTATAATGATATTCTGCAGACCGCCACCGAGTAACCCGGCGATGAGGAGAGCCAGTATTATATTCGGGAAGGACATCAGACCATCGGTAATTCTCATGATTACGTGATGCAGTACTCCGGTGGAATACCCGGCAACAAGACCCAGAAATACGCCAATAGCCGTAGATACACCGATGACCACGATGCCGATGAACAGCGAAGTTCGAGCGCCGTAAATCAAGCGACTCAAGGTATCCCGGCCGATTTCGTCGGTGCCGAGGAGATTCGCGCTGCTGGGATGGGCTAATGAGTTCATAACATCCATATCAAGAGGGTCGTAGGGAGCTATCCAGGGGCCGAAAATAGTAATGATAATGAAAATGGTGATGATTACCAGGCCGACGACAGGGAGCGGACGCCCGAAGAACACGGATACGGTGCGCTTGAATTCGCTGTACTTTCTTAAAGGTACATCCAGCGGCGCGGTATCGCTTACCGGGGCACGGGGGTTTGGACTATCTGCCATACCGGAACTCCTTAATCATATCTTATCCTGGGGTCAAGCCAGCCGTAGGAAATATCCACGGCAATGTTGGCAAATGTTATCAGCACTACCATCAGCAAGGTGCTGGCCTGAACAATCATATAATCCTGCCCGAGAAGGGCTGTCGTAAGTAATCTCCCGACACCGGGAATGTTAAATAAGGTCTCGATAATCACCGAACCGCCAAAAAGGCCGGCGACGAGGAAACCCATATTGGCAACTAATGGTATCAATCCGTTCTTAATGGTATGCCTGAGGACGATAACCCGCTCTTTCAGGCCTTTAGCCCAGGCCGTGCGAATATAATCCTGAGCGACTACCTCAAGCATGCAGGAACGCGTCAGGCGCGTGTTTGACGCCAGCCCGAAGAGCGACATGCAGAAAACCGGCAATACTATCTGACGGGTATTCAACCAGAAGTCCTCGAATGGCGATGTGTAACCCCCGATCGGTACCCAGCCCAGCTTGAGACCGAAAAGATATATAAGTAAAATAGCTGCCCAGAAACTGGGTATGGTTATCCCTATGTTTGCCAGGAAGGTAAGTACGGTATCCAGCCACGAGCTTCGCCTTAAAGCACAGATTATACCGAAACCGATGCCGACAACGGTAGCGAATATTGCGCCAAAGATACTGAGGTGCAAGGTCACGGGCAGCCGTTCACCAATCAGCTTCGAAACGGGCTCACGAAGCTGAATTGATTCTCCAAAGTCGCCACGAAACATATTCCCTATCCAGGACAAATATTGCATGGGCAGAGATTTATCCAGACCAAACTGCGCCCGCAATTGTTCCAGCAGGGCTGGATCGAGGGTTGTTTCTTTAAATTGCTGCTGGGTTACATAGGTCAACAGCGGGTCACCTGGAAGAAGCCGTATCAGGAGAAACACCATTAGAGTGACTATTATAATGACAACAAGACCCATGAATAATCGGCGAATTACGTATCCCGCCATTCAAGACCTCCAGCTGGCGTACCGTTGTTTACATGCTACTATTCGCGGTTAATTCTAAAAGGTTTATTCTCGCAGAGAAGCAGAATAAACCTGAAAAATTCCATTCCGGTGGAGGAGCCAGAGCACACCCCGGCCCCTCCACCGATATGTATCTGCCTTTTCTTTAGTTAACTCTCTTGATTACTGGTCCAGCCAGGTAATGTCCGGCCACCAGATATCCATGGCACCACCGGCGTGAAGCAGGAAGCCATGAACAGTTCCGTCGCTCACACCAAAGGGAGCGTCAGCCCTCCAGGAAAAGGTTACTGCATCATTGTACTCGAGTCTGACCATTTCTTTCATCGCTTCGATACGCTTGTTATCGTCAGGCTCGCTCATTACCGCATTCCATCCTTCGTACCAGCCGTCCGGAACCCACATGCTGCTAAGTCCGGCCTGGTCAGCCCAGCGGCCGTAAAGGCCCGGGATGGTGCCGAAGGTCGGGAAACCTGAATGCAGCAGGCCTGTCCATCCGCCGTACTGAAGGTCGGAGAACCGCGGAACATCCGCAACATCGAGCTCGGCATTGATGCCCATCTTTTTAAGCTCGGTTTGCAGGGCTTCCATAAAGTTCATCTCCGCCAGGACATTCGTGTGAAGAACCGTAGCAAAGCCACCGGGGTAACCGGCATCAACCAGGAGCTGCTTGGCTTTTTCGAGGTCGTAAGTGCGGGGTGGTAGTTCGGGGCAATACCACAGGTCACCCGGCTCAGCTATCTGATGCAAAGCGGTAAAACCTCTCTTGGCGCCGCCACCGATACCCAAAACCAGGGTCTCCTTGTCCACGCCATAGTGAACAGCTTCACGTACCAACGGGTCGGAGAAGGGAGAAGCAGGGTCCGCGCTATCCCAGATCATGGCATGCTGGAAACGCAGCCCGAGAACATGAATATCATAGCCTTCTGCCTCCAGCATATTCGACGTAGCCAGTTGGAGTCCTGACACCATCTCCTGTGCCTCACCCGCCTGGAAGGACATCGTTCTAACCGTTACGTCGGCGATGTACTTGATGATAATCTCGTCGAGATAGGGCTTACCTTCCTGCCAGTAATCCGGGTTCTTCGTATATTTAACGAAGTCATCCCGCTTGAAGCTATTGAAGATGAAAGGACCGGTGCCCACCATGTGCAGCTTGGGTTTCATATCACCTTCAGCAGGTGTTTGTAAAGCTGTCGGTGATGCCATCAGGCCGTTAGTTCCGGCCAGGGCGGTCATGAAACCGTAGTTGAAC
>CAYYVO010000017.1:5445-13167 GCA_964475175.1 uncultured Dehalococcoidaceae bacterium
TCAAAGAATAAGCACCCCAATAATCTGAGTTAGCGGTTGCTTCGAGGTTGTATTTGACAGCTTCGGCATTAAAGGGGGTACCATCGTGGAACTTGATACCCTTTTTCAGGTGGAAGGTGATGGCGGTACCGTCGGGGGAAACATCCCAGGTTTCAGCCAGATATCCCTTGAGACTGCCATCTAGGTCCAACCTGAGTAATGGCTCCAGGCAGGGGACAAGAGCCCTGCTCAGGAAATTACCGCCATCGGCCGGGGGGTTAATATCTGCCAGGGTTGAGTCCTGCGACAGGATAAATGTGCCACCGTACAGTGGCTGACCAGGTGCCGGAGCAGGTTCCGGAGTTGGTGCCGGAGCAGGTTCCGGGCTTGGTGCCGGTTCCGGGCTTGGTGCCGGTGCTGGCTCCGGGCTAGGTGCCGGTTCCGGGCTAGGTGCCGGTGCTGGTTCGGCACAACCGCCAAATATCAGCGAGCCGACTACTACTAGTGTAAAAACAATAAGAAAATACTTTTTCAATGTTTTCCTCCTTTATTACAAGGGAGAGACTTTTTTAGTCCTTGGTGTAAACAAGTCTTCACTGTATTGTGTGTTACCTAAATATTGCACCTCCTTCTTAATAGATTCAGACCTTCGCGCTGGTGCTTCTACGTTTGAATTTTTCATGTAGAGAAACACAAGCGACCTATAATTATTTTCAGATTATATCAACGCATTATATACTTCAAGATACCAATAGCCTCCATCTTTTGGACAACTGAGTATGTACCTTTTCACGGGATTCATCATTCAAGCCCCCGAAATTCCCCAAAATAGACAGACGAAAACTTCAGTGCTGGATGTATTTTTGGATATTGGATGTCGGTTGGAAATCCGGTGATAACCTTCTATTTCTCATAAAGCTGTCAGACATATCGACTTAATAATCGCCATAAATAATTTGCTTTTATTTCGATATCTAAAGTGCCATATCAGGACATAACGGAAGATATATGTCTTATTGTCCGAAAGGTGGAGTCTATTAGTATCTTGAACCTTGCCATAGATTAATATATTCTAAAAGCAAAATCGGCTTTTTCACAATAGTAAAATCAAAATTTATTAAGTTATGTATGGAACTCTGAGATAGGGTACCGAACCGAATGTTAGCAGATTTAATAATTGTTAATGGCAAGGTAATCACGGTTGACGGGAGTTTTTCCATCGCCCGGGCAGTGGCGGTTAAGGGCGGGAAAATAGCAGCTGTCGGTACCGATGACGAAATTAAAGCATTGGCTGATAGGCAGACTAAAATATTAGACCTGGAAGGGAAACCCGTGCTTCCGGGTATTAATGATGCCCATATCCATGCTGCCCTTTACTGGGGGTCGAGACCGCCCGTAGTGCTTGACGTCGGTTACCCCGCGGTGAAGTCGATTCGCGAAATTGTGAACGCCGTCGGAAAACAGGTTCAAAAGACCAAACCCGGTAAATGGATTCGGGGAACAGGGTTAAATCCGGGTGCCCTTAAGGAATGTAAAAATAATCCGACAAGGTACCCGACACGATGGGATCTGGACCTGGTATCACCTGATAATCCTGTCTGCCTGGGTGTGATTCCTTTTACTATCGGAGAGAATGTTACCTGGCTTAACACCCGCGCCATGGAAATAGCCGGTATCACCGGGGATACGCCGGCGCTTCCGGGATGTGAGATAGTGAAAGACCCGATAAACGGAGAGCCCACCGGTCTGCTGAAGGGGGTGCAACTTGGAGAAATGGTTGCCAGGGTCATTCCCGGTTTGACGCGAGAGCAGAAGCGAAAAGCACTTCTTACGGCTATGAAGGAACTTAATTCGCTGGGCATAACGAGCATAACCGAAGGCGCTCTTGGTCTTGGTGGGGCCGGATATCAGGGGGGATTGTGGGATGAGGAATGTATTGATATTTACAAAGGGCTTGATAATGAGGGCAGGCTCTCGTTAAGAGTCGGCATCATGATGCTCTTTACGCAGTATGGCTCGTACGACCCTGAAGCGTTATACAAAGGAATATCTCAATTCGGGTTAAATCACGGTTTCAACAGCGAGCGGCTGAGGATAGCCGGGGTCAAATTGTTTGCCGACGGTATCCCCCTGAGCAGGACCGCCTGGATGTACGAAGAGTACGTAGGTGGTGGTAACGGTAAGATGCTTTTTACCGGGAAAACCGACGAAGAACGCTGCCGCGAACTGATGAAAATCGTTGCCTATTCTCATAAACTCGGTTTCAGGGTGGGTGTTCATGTTACCGGAGATAGAGCTATCGATGCCTGCATTGATAGTTTTGTCAAAGCTGAACAGGAAGAGCCGAAAGGACTCCGGCATTACCTTATTCACGGGGATTTTGTATCGGCGGAGGGGGCAAAACGTATGGCCGGGTATGACATAGGCATCTCGGTACAGCCGGCCCTGGCTGATATCGTAATGAACTTCTTGCCGCATTCTGTGGGCATGGAAAGAACGACGCGATACGGATGTTTGAGGACATTGCTCGATGCCGGCGTTCACGTTGCCGGGGGTTCCGATGCCCCTGTAACATATCCTGACTGGAAAACGACGATACAATCGATTGTTACGCGAGATTATATGCCTGAGGGCAAGCCGGCCCGACACGTCACTGTAGAAGAAGCTATCCGCATGTTTACGGTGGAAGGTGCTTGGCAGGACCGCGCGGAGGATATTAAAGGTTCTATCGAAGCAGGCAAGCTGGCGGATTTCTGCGTTTTAGACGAAGATATATTAACCGTTGAACCGCACCGGATAAAAGATATACGTACCTTGATGGCTATAGTCGGAGGCAGGGTTGTGTATGATGCCGGATTGGGTAAGTGAACAGTAATTTTAAAGAAATCGTATAAAAATTCAAATATTCGATGAAGAAGTAATAAAGGAGGTAGATAATGGACAATTATCATCGCACGTATTTTGAAGGGATGCAGATGGATATCTGTAAAACGCTGACCGTCGGCAAGCTGGTCTTCCTTTCTGGGACAGAAGCAATGGATTCTGATAAGGGGGGGCGGTTCCTGAGAGTATGTCGGAGCAGATAGAGGTGGTGGTGAGAAAGATGAATGCTGCGTTAGAGGAAATCGGCCTTTCCATAGGAAATATGATAAAACATACTATATATATGACGAAGGGTTCTGCAGATCCTATAACGGTAATACAGAAGTTTCATGAGGAGTGCTACCGTATTGCGCCCAGCTTGAAGGAAAAACCCAGTACGGGGACCCTCGCGGTTATCGATGGACTTGCTTCGGACACCTTTAAGGTCGAGGTGGATGCGATAGCCGCTTACCCGGACTAAAGATATAGGTTTCGTATTAACGAGTCTGCCATATTTTTTAAGAATGTATGTTAACATACATTTAAAGGTTGCGTGTGTGCTTTATAATCCGCATTGACGAAGGGGAAGACATTAATAGATGAAGGAGAAGAAAGAGTACGAAGTAATCGAATGCAGCGGTAGTTTTTACGAAATCGGCGGGCAGTATGGCGAGTCCTGCCGGGATAGCCTGGCCGGTTCCATAGAATCGCTTTTCAAAGATATCGGTATGTTTCAGAAAGCCGGCAAGGAAGACATTATCGCTAATGCCAGGAAGTATCTGCCGCTGGTGGAGAGCTTCGACCCGGAGTTAATCGAGATGCTGAAGGGGCAGGCGGATGGGGCCGGTGTGACCTTCGATGAGGTCTTTGCGTTAAGGTGCAAGCTTGAGTTAGGCATGTACTACCAGCGTATAACGGCGTTCTGCACGTCTTTTATCGCCACGGGGAACGCGACAAAGGGAGGCAAGACCATCATCGGTCAGACGTACGACCTCAATCCCGGCATCAGTATAGACCTGGTGAAGACGAAATTCGCTGATGGCTTGGAGCAACTGTCCCTGGTATTTGCGGGTGGCGGAGCCGGGGAGTTACCGTTGAATTCGGCGGGGTTGGGGATGGTGTTGAACGTCATGATAAGTCCTGCCGAGGAGCAGACGCTTAACGTACCCTGTTCTTGTGTGATACCGAAGGCAATGAGGCAGAAGAGGATAGGTGACGCGTTGGGGGTCGTATGTGGGGCCGGGCGCAGTATTCTGTATTACGGTTTTGCCAGCGCCGAGGGAGACATAATCGGGATAGAGACCCGGCCGGGCGACTATAACGTGATACCGCCGGAGAGGGACATACTGGTCCATACCAACCATTACCTCACCGAAAGATTCAAGAGGGGCGACAAAATGTTCGGTTTCATGGAGGGAGATAGTTACATACGCATTCAGCGTTTAAAGAGGCTCATGGAGGAGCATTACGGCGAACTGACTGTCGAACTGATGGAAGAATTCCTGACCGACCATGCTGATTACCCGCGTTCTATCTGTAAACACACCGACCTGGGGGTGCAACTTGGCGAGACACTCGCTGCGGAAATAATGGTGCCCGAGGACGGAGTTCTGTACGCTACCTGGGGGCAACCCTGCAAAAACGAATATATTGAGTATAAGTTACGTTAATGATTTCGACGGGTAATATACCATATATTTATAAGATAAATTCTATTCTTTAAATTCAACCGAAATAGTCGTGCCTTTACCCGGCTTTGAGGAAACCTGTAAATTACTGTTAAGTAATCTGGACCTTTCCTGCATTCCAATTATCCCTATTCTTTCCTGATGCGGGAAACTATCAATATCTTTAAATACAAAACCTTTACCATTGTCCTGAATCATCAATTTGACAGTTTCTTTAGAGAATACAAGTTTCACGTTCACATCGGTTGCTTCCGCATGACGCCTTATATTGTTCAGGGCTTCCTGGGCAATACGGAATAAATGATTATTAATCTCTTGGTCGAGCGAACGTTGGCGGCCTTCTACGGATACCTTTGCCTGGACGGAATCGTCCCGGTTTAATTGGTCGACCAGCCATCTTATCGCTGGAACGAGTCCAAGGTCATCCAGTATACCGGGTCTTAAAGCAAGACTTAACCTTTTAGTATCCTCAGCTATATTTAACACAGTATCCTTAATCGCCTCCAAACCCTCCCCGGTATGCTGGTCAATAACGCTGATTTTATCAACTGCCAGCTTCCGCACGTCATTTGCTACTATCCATAACCGCTGTGTTGTATCGTCGTGAATTTCTCTTGAAATACGTTTTCTCTCTTCTTCTTGAGATGTAAAGATACGGGCCATATATGCCTGACGTTCTTTTTCGCGTTCCAGTGCCGCCTTCTTTTCCGACTCTCTCCATTTTATCTGTAAGGCCAGGATAGCCACAATTAGTAATGGCACTAACAATAAGAAGATATTCGTTATCAGTGAGTTGATGTCAGGCACGTAATAGTTAATCCTGGGTATCATTATGACCATGGTAAACAGCCACGTTAGAAGAATACCACGCCACCAGAATATTAAAGCAGCATATACAAAAGGAATGAAAAAAAGGCTGCCGTGGATATCGTTGTTGAATTCAAAAACCACCAGATGCCACAACCAGCCCCAGCTCTGGTTAAAAAGATTAGAAAATAAAATGTCAGCGTAATATATAAAAGTAAGACCAAGCATGATAATTACTATGGCCCAGAAGTGAAGATTACGAAATATGCTAATTCTATCTGCGAAATTTATACCGGAAAGCCTCTTCATGTCAGCGCCTTATCAACCGATATCATCAATACTGATAAAACCGATTCGCAATGAAGTAATAACTGCTTCTGTCCGGGAGGATACATCCAATTTGCGGAATATATCAACCATGTGGCTCTTTACGGTACGTGAACTTATATTCAATTCGCTGGCTATTTCTTTATTGCTGATACCTTTTGCGATTAATTGAAGAATCTCCAATTCGCGTGTCGTGAGCTTCACACCGGTATCTAAACGCACCGGTTTAGTACTGTGTCTGAGGGCATATTTCAATACTTGTTGGAAAACCTGGGGAGATAGTACCGTTTCACCGGCCACAACGGAACGTATAGATTTAATGATATCTTCAACCAGTATATTCTTTGTCAGGTATCCGTCAGCTCCGGATTCAAGTATGCCGAGTATATGTTCAACGTCATCGTAGACGGTAAGAACCAGTACTATAATGTCAGGGTAGCTGGCTTTTATCTGGCGAGTTGCTTCTATGCCGTTTATTTTGGGCATTCCGATATCCATAATCACCACGTCCGGTGTTAACTCGGAAACAAGTTTCACGGCCTCTTCTCCATCGCCGGCCTCTGCCAGAACAATGAAATCAGCTTCTTTTTCCAGGTCGTTCCTGAGGGCTTTACGCACTATCGGGTGGTCATCCGCCAGGATAATCGAAGTCTTTTGGGGTTCTTCATTATTTGATTCTGCTGTTGGGACAAAGTCATTCATTACCTGTATTCTAACAAAAAGCGGATCAAATTAATACTTGAGGCTTCTTAACTCCAGCCAAAAGATATATATAATAGTCCAAAAGATAGAGACTAATAGTATCTTGAAGTACATGACTGTATGATATATTCTGAAAGCAATGTCGAATTATTCTCAATAATGGTACTATCGGAAAAGTTTACATATTAAAAGGCTTGGTACGATACAAAGGAATGATAGACAGTGAAAAGACATTTGATAATTCTTTTATCCATACTGCTGACAGGGCTGGCGGTTCTCGGGGGATGCGCTGAAAACTCTCTGACGCCAACGATAGAAGAGCCGATAGAACTAAAGGTTTCTACATGGGGCCCATCCCAGTTGCCCATCTCCAGGGTTAATGAGGAATGGGCGGAAATGATCGAGGAGAAGAGCGGCGGCAGGGTAAAATTTACCTTTTACTGGGACCAGTCTCTGGTAAAAGCGGGTGACACCTGGAAAGCCATCCAAACGGGTATAACGGATATCGGTTATTTCGTAATCGGTTTCGATGAAGACCCGTCAGTACACGCCCTTAACGGCTTCACCGGCTTACCGTTCATGGGTTGGGAAGATATGCAGATGGCAACCGATATATACCATGAAATATTCCCCAAATTCCCGGAGTTGAACGAAGAATTTAAAGACACCAGGTTGTTATGGATATGCAGTATGCCGCCCAACCAGATACATACGGTTAACAAGGAAGTACGTATTCCAGCGGATTACAGGGGTAGTAAAGTCCTCACATCCGGTCGACTGGCTGAAATAGCGGCCAACGCGGGTGCCGCTCCGCTTACCAGCGTGGGACCGCCGGATTGGGAAACATCTCTGGAAATCGGTCTCGCCGACAGTATTATGGTACACTGGTCGGCCGTCAGCGGCTACGGTCTTATTCCTCTTTTCCACTATCATACGGATTTTGGTGACGCCGGTATAAGCATGGGAATGCATGGCATGTGGGCGAATGAAGTAGTCTGGAATAGACTCCCTGAGGATATCCAGGAAATTATCCTGGACCATTCTTCCTGGATTGAGAAAAGGTATATTTCAATTGATGAAGCTGAGATTATAAAGGCAATCGATGAAGCCAAGAGGCTGGGTAATACTTTCTCGACTCTTAATGACGATGAAATAGAAGAGTGGAGGAAAACCGCTGAATCGGTTACGTTGAAATGGATAGAGGCAGTTGAAGACATGGGATTACCGGCTCAGGCGGTTTATGACGAGGTAAAGCGGTTAATCGACGATTACACAAAATAAGGTGGTCAGTGATTCTTAAAGAATACAGTCTTCAGGACAAGGTAGCTATCGTAACAGGGGCGGGGAGGGGTATCGG
>CAYYVO010000018.1:0-7002 GCA_964475175.1 uncultured Dehalococcoidaceae bacterium
CTCTTTCGCCATTCTGACCTGCCTGGTAGTATCATCATAAACGTATCTAACCTCGCTGTCCTCTTTTGTCTTCTTTTCCTCTTCCTGAATTTGCTCCGTTTTCATCCCTGCCTTTTTTTGAACATCCTTGGGAATGTCTACCCCCCTTTCGGCAAACCACTGCTCGATGATGTTCTTTCGTTTGGCCGGGGGGATATCGCTGCTCCAGAGCGTCAGACGCGTTAAAAGGATTTCGGGGTCCTCAAAGACTCTGGACCCACCGGTATGAGAGACATTTTCCGCGATGTTGTATGCCAGGTCGGCATTTATTTTAAATTTCCTCAGCAGGGTAGCGAAGTCCTCCTCGACGATAGGAACTTCCCTGGCCGGTCCCTGCTCTCCCACTGATTCGGGATGTTTGCTCCGGACATGGCTGTCCCGGGCCTGCACGGTCTTGAACGGGGGATGGTCGCAGCCCTTAACCGGACATCTAATTTCGCCTTCTTCTTCTGCCATCTTAACTGCCTCCTCTCAATTCGGACTCTGACCAGACCCTGGTCGGAATCTGGCAGGGTCTGGAATTTTAGCTTCCCAGGGTCTGGTGAGACTCTGGCGGGGTCTGGAATTTTAGCTTCCCAGGGACTGACTAGACTCTGGCGAGAGTCCGGCATTTTAGCTTCAGTCAGAGTCTCAGGGTACCCCTCAAATGAGGCTATTAAGACTCGCCCCGTCAGGGTTGGCGTCTCATCTCCAAAAGCCTTAAAACAAAGGTTTTGCGCCGCTTACTTGTAACCTACCCTGTCGAGCCACTTCTTCTTCTGGACCGCCATGCCCCAACCTATGTAGAGATTCATCAGGTCAACCAGGTCCGGCTTGGGGATATCGCCCATCTTGTACGCTAGCTCGGCGCAATTCTTAAGCTGCTGCTTCATCCCGTCCGCTAGTTCGATATGTAAATGATATATCTGCCTGGCTTCCAACGCCTGCTCCGGTGCTGCCTCGTCCGGTGTGGTTTTCTCTTCCTTTTCCATAATTTCCTCTAAAATATAATTCCCTCTAAAAAAAGAAGGGCAAGCGACCCTCTCTCAGGGTCTGACTTGCCCCGTTCCATTTCCCAGAAATAATAACACTGTTTTGAACAAAATGCAAGAGGCTGAGTGTGGTAAATGTTCAAAACAGGCAAGATTGTATTGATTAAGAACCAACATTTCTCCGGCTGGCACTCATAAGCCCTTGACGGTTGGCCGATTTATGATTTAGAATGGGTGAAAAGAATACACGGAAAAATTGCAACGGGGCAAGCGTTAGCTTGCTCCGTTTCTTTTTGGAGGTTATCTTGAAGAAATTAGCCGTCCTTGCCCTTAAAGGGGGTGTTGGTAAAAGCACGGTGGTAGCCGGGCTGAGCCTGGCCCTGGTAGGAAAGGGATTTAATATCGGTTGCGTCGACCTGGATGTTACCGGTAGCAATCTTTATTCGGCTCTCGGACTTGACCATTCTCCGCGCTGGGGACTTGATAGCGTCAACGAGAAGATAATCGTTCCAGAAGTAAACGGCTACTGGCTCCTGTCTATCGCCAGCTTCGCCGGCGAGGAAAACGCCGTCATGTGGGATGGCTCCCAGAACGCCGAGCTGGTGGGAACCATGAAAAAGATTGGTGAACTCCAGCACAAAATAAACCTTGAACCCGTGGTGATGTTTGATGAACTGGAAGCGATACGAAAGCAGATCGATGATGTCGTGGCCTCAAGCAAATGGCGCTATGTCACGGAGCTGCTGTCCGACGATATCGTGACCTGGCCCGAGCCCCTGGATTACCAGGTATTCGACCTGCCGCCGAGCTCGAGCCAGGAGATGTTCTCGTTTCTTGATCAGACTAAGGACCTCTTCGGTGTCTTTATCGTCTCCCAGCCTTCCGCTATCGCCACCACCGGCCTGGTTCGGACCATCGACCTGCTGAGGGTAAAGCAGATCCCCATCGTCGGCCTGGTGGTCAATCAGGACGGCTTCCTGAATTGCCACGGTGAAATAGAATATCAGTTCCTATCCCCCAGGGTTGACCTGGAGGCGATCGCCAGAAAGGCAGGGATACCGTTTCTTATGTCCATCCCGCAGAGCGGAGATTTGAAGAGACTTAAAACCTACTTTTCCGAGCTGGCCGACAAGATTATCATCTCCACCCCCGTGATTCTGAAGGACGTGACGCTGGTTAAAAGACTCAAGAGAAAAGTCGTAAAAGGCATTGCCAGGAGGTTGTAGCATGGCTCTCGTAGAAGATATGTTCCGGAGATTCACGGCGCGGCAGTCGAGTTTCTTTAACCATCTGACCAAAGATGCCAGGCAGAAGCTGGCCGACATGGAAAACAAGTACGCGGAGCTGAGAGTGACCGGCCCCCAGGGGTGCGTTTTGTATTTTCAGTACAAGGGGCAGCACCTCCAAATGCTGGAGGGACCGCCGCCGATACCCTACGAAGAACTGGACAAGTTACTGGTTGACGGCGACATATTGAATTATCCCAGTGGTGGTGATGATGTGCTCTTCGACATTATCGACGGCAGCCTCTCGCCGCGGGCGGCGCATGACCGCGGGTATTTCCGAGTCAACACGGATAAGAAAATTTACGACACCGAAGAGTTTCTCCAGGCGTTTGAGCAGTTCTTGAATGAGATGCGCCTGGTGCTGGGAGTTAGCGGTGCTCGCTGAGATTTCGTTTACCATTATGGTCGCCGCGGCCGTTCTGGTCGGCCTCTGGTGCTCGAACATATTCTACGACCATAAAATACCCCAGTACCTCTCCAGGAAGATCGGCCACATGGCCGGCGGCACGGCGCTTCTGCTCTGCGCCCTGCTGTATGATTCATGGCTGTGGCCTTTAATCTTGGCAGCAAGCTTCACAGCATTACTCCTCGGCGCCAGGGTCATCAAGAGCAACCTGTTCAGGGGGGTCGGTGGTACCGGCAGGCCGGTAGCCTTTGCCGAGGTCTGGTTCCCCGCAGCATCTGTGGTTAGTATCGCGGTGGGGTGGGTGTGGCTGGGGGACAGGTGGCTGGCGATCCTGCCGGCTCTTTTCATGGCCTATGGCGATGCCGTGACAGGCCTGACCAGGAGCGTGGTCTACAACCGGGAGTTCAAAGGCAATATGGGCAGCGTGGCCATGCTCGGCGCCTGCCTGCTACTTGCCTGGTGCTTTTACCAGCCGCTCTGGGTCGGTGTTGTCGGCGCCGTGGTCGCTACTTTAGCCGAAAGGTTTACGCCGATGTCGAAGGGGCTTTGGGACGACAACTGGACCATAGTTTTGAGTTCGTTGCTTGTTATGGGAATTTTAAGCGGTCTATAGCAAGACATAAAGAGGAGTGAAAAATGAATGATAGAGCAAAAATATTAGATCCTAGCGGTCACCCCATATCTACAAATACACCAATATCGGTCCTTAAATCCAGGAACCCTGTACCAGAAAACATAGTTAAAGCCATTTGTGTGGCTACAAATTCCAATGTTGTGGTTTTACCTTGGGAATCAGATTTATTAACAGGTAAATTTGCTATGGAGGCGCTTGAATATTTTCATAAAGTTATACACCAGGCATTAGGTATAAAAGAGGATAAAAAGCTATGAAACTTAAGGCACATCTCTGGACGCTACCCAGGTGGTTCGCTACGCCTTTCTTTGGGGGAGTACTGCTTTTGGGGGCGGTGCTCGCCGGCGGTATCGATGCCAACGCCTGGATAGGGCTGGCTGCCGGTCTGCTGGTGATGGCCGGCGGCCACTCCTTTAACAGCTTCCTCGATTACTCCTGGACGGGGCTGGATAAAGGCGAGATTGAAAATAGGAGCGCGGAGAAGGATTACTGCGGTGGGCAGAATATCATCGAGGGCGGGATTGTTACGCCCAGAGAGGTACTCCTGAACGCGGTGGGTTGGTACGTGCTGTCGGCCGTACCAATTATTTACCTGGCCGTTAAAGTCGGTTGTCCTATCTTGCCGGTCTGGGCTCTTTCCATGCTGATAACGGTCTGGTACTCAAAGGCAAAGTTCAACTGGACTCACGAGCTCGCCCTTTTTATGGGCGCCGGTCCCCTGGCGGCTCTTATCGGTATGTATTCCGTGACGACGTCTCCGGAGTGGTGGGTAGGGATAGCGGTCAGCGCACCCTCCGGCATCATACTCTCTTTTCTCGGCCTGGCCCTGGATGAATATCCGGATGCGGAGGCCAATCTGAAAAAGGGTGTCAAAAGCGTGGCATACAAGGTATGGGAATATGGAGTCGATTTAGGATTCTATCTGCTGGCCTGGATTATGTTCGTCTACCTCCTGCAGCTCTTCCTGATAGCCATCGGTATCCTGGCGCCGCTAACCTGGCTCACCTTTGTCCTGGTACCACTGTTCATGGCAGCCGTCGTATTCCTTAAAAAATCATTCAGGAAGACAGCCGGCATAATCGTAATCATAGGCGCCTGCTATCCAGTACTCATGCTTATCGGGCAGATTATAGGAGGCTAAAATGAATAGTCCGAAGATTATCTCGATCGGGTTCGCTGTTCCGGAGATAAGCTATACCCAGGAAGAAGTATTCCGGGCGCTCGGGTACCCGAAGCGCTTCTGGAGGGTTTTCAAGGAGAGCGGGATTGAGAAGAGGCATCTCTGGATACCGCCAAACGAAGCTAAAGAAACCAGATGGCAACGGCAACAGGAAATATACAGGGTCGGGGCCGTCAAGCTCTCCCTGCAGGCGATAAACGAGTGCCTGGACGGCCGCAGCGCCGGGGATATCGCCTGCGTCATCTACGGGAGCTGCACGGGATTTGCGCCCGGCCCGACGGTAGCCCATTACCTGGCTCAAGAGTTAGGTCTTCAACCCTCCACCTATTACACAAACATAATCGGCCAGGGGTGTGAAAGCGGCTTTCCCGGTCTCCGGAGGGCCTATGATTTCGCGGTGGCCACCGGCAAGAAAGCCTTGGTGGTAAACTGCGAACTCAGCACATGCACCTATTACCCGGAATCCGCCGACAGGCCGGACCCCTGGAACCATTATGAATTGCTCCGTAGTAATGCCCTATTTGCCGATGCCGCCTCCTGCGCCCTGGTGGGATTAGATAAAAACCCGCGGCACCCGTTCATCATTGACATGGAGACACATACCAATACCGACTTCATTAATGACCTCGGCTACACCTGGCGCGACGGCCGACTGAGGGTTATGCTTTCGCGGCGGGTACCGGAGCTGGCGCCGCAGGTAGTTAAGCCGGCAGTTGATGCCGTGCTGCAGCGCCAGGGGCTGAGCGTTGCCGACATAAATTGGTGGGTAATCCATGCCGCCGGCAATACTGTCCTGGACAATATAAGGGATGCCCTGGGCATAGCCGAGGAAAAGGTGACTCTTTCGAGAGGGACCCTGAGGGAATTCGGCAACACCAGCTCGACGAGCGTCGGCATTACGGGTAAACGGCTGATGGGAGAGAATATACAGCCGGGTGATTATGCCGCGGTTTTATCGGTCGGGCCGGGCATGACCGGAGGAATTTCGCTACTGCGATGGCTATACTGATTACCGGCGGCACGGGTTTCCTCGGGAAAGCTCTGACAAAAACTTTTCTTGAGAAAAGTCATCGGGTTTATTCCCTGTCAAGGCACCCCCCAGCGCCGTCGAAAAACCTGATCCCCCTCAAGGGTGACATCCTTTTGCCGGACCTCGGGCTGGAAGATGTACCCGGGGGTATCGATGCCGTCATCCACTCGGCGGCGCTTCTCAGCTTTAAAACTGGCGACAAAGACAGCCTTTATGAAACGAACTGGCGCGGTACCGAGAATGTCGTGCAGTGGATGAAGAAGCACGGCATCAGGCGGCTTTATCATGTTTCCACCGCATACCTGTTCGGACAGAATCATTATGAAATCAGCAAAAAGATGGCGGAGGATATCGTACAGCAACACGAAGAAATAAAGACCACTATCTTGAGACCCGGCATTATTATCGGAGACAGCCGCGTCGAGGGCCTGCCGCCGATGTCCGGGTTCTACCTCGGCATCAGAGCGTTCGACCATGCCAAGCGCTGGTTCGAGAGAGGTACGTCACTACCGCCGCTTACATTCAAAATAAGGGTCACCGGTAATCCCCAGGGCCGGCTGAACCTGATACCGATCGACATTGTGGCTCGGAATATTGCCAGGCTGATGGAGCAAGGTAAAACGGGGATATATTACCTCACCCATCCGACCCCGCCGACACTAAAAGACCTGGAACAGCCGATATCCCTGGCCACCGGTGCCGACGTTGAGTTTTTACCAGATTTCACCCCGAATGTTGGCGACCGGCTGGTGGCCAAACTGATAACTGAGCTCTCTCCATATCTGCGCGGACATGACCTGCCTTCCGACATCGAATGCCGGCATCTGACCGCCGATTTTTTACGCAGGACGGCGGAAGCCTTCCTGAAAAAATCTTGACAGAAAGCGGGTACCGCATTACACTTATCATCAGACGGGGCAAGACTTTGCCCCGTTGTTTCTTTTTAGGGGGAGGTGCCTATTAGTCATGTTCAGACGTAGCGGTCTCCTATCAGAGGTCGAGAAAAAATTCGGCCTACCCCCCCTTTCACAGGTGGCTGAGGCTTTGGGGAAATTCCCCGATGCCAGGCAGCTACGTCTCATTAAAGAAGTCCTCGCCACCGCCGAGGCGGTTTCCCGGAACGCCCCTGAGCTTGATAAGGTGGCAGCCCTTATCCGGGAAATCAACTCAATGCCCATTGAGAAACTCGAGAAGTTAGAGAAGCTGCTTAAGCGTATTGAGAAAATCATGAAGAACACCCCGCAGGACCTAATGGAGTTTCTCACGAGCTTGAAGGAGGAGTGATGGTTGCGCCAGCCGCGCTATTGTTGGTCGGAGTTATAACCGGCATTGGGGGCGCTACAACCTACGCTGCTTTTGATTATGCCCGGGGAATTACCTCTAACGGAAGGAGCCCGTCAATGAGAACAGAGTCAGAACGAAAATCAGTCCACGAGGGGACATTCGGCAAAGGCTC
>CAYYVO010000018.1:7012-9806 GCA_964475175.1 uncultured Dehalococcoidaceae bacterium
AACATATACTGTTTTCCAATACGCTAAGAAGAGAGGAGTAGCTATGCCAAGATCAGAAGAGGAACGCAAATCAGTCCATGAGAAGATATTCGGCAAAGGCTCAACCCCGCCCCTGGAGAGGCTGGGGAAGGGGCAGGCGGCCAACGACCTCTTGCCGATGCCGCCGGAGCAGGGCCCGCCGCTGCCGAGAATGCTGGCAATAAAATGGCCGTGGAAAAAATAGTTGAGGTGGATGATGGCTAAGCAAGTTAGCGTTGAATGTCCGCTCTGTCATGATGATGTGTTGATTCCTGAATATGATAGTGTGACGAGAACAGATGCGCTAGCTGGTCACATTGTCTCCGTACACGCTAGCAAATTTCGCCCGGCCGCTCCGCAAGATGGACCACCGCTGCCGCGAGGCTTGAAAATAGGCTGGCCGTGGAAGAAGTAAAAAATGAAACGCTATCTGGCGCTGGATTTGCCGCCGCCGGTAAGAGACCTCAGGATCAGAGAGGACCTGGGTGCTCAGATACGACAAAGGGAATTTTTTCGACTCAGGGCTAAGCTGGGGCCCGAAGTCACTCCCGTTGTCTTCCAGCCGGCATTTGAGGACGCAGAATCCTTGCTTTGCGCTATTTTCGTGGCACCAGGGGAAAATCACCTTGTCTTCAGGGATGAGATAGCGCCGACTAAAAAGTGGGATGAATGGTACCGTGCGTACAGGATACAGAACCTGGGCAGGACCGCCGATATCGAGAGCATCGAGATAACGGAAACGGAGGTCATCTATCGCTGGTGCTATTCCTTTGCCAACCTCTATGAGAGCGGCTTTCACTACAACGGCAGACAGGCCTGGACGGGCATGATTTACTCCTCGACCTGGAACCATATGCTGACCAACAGTCCGGAGTTTCCTATCCTCATAAGGGGCGGTTACCGAGGGATGACTCCGGAAACCTATTACGGCGACAGGGATGCCGCCGAGGAGTACGCGAAGAACCTATGATTTTACTAAGGGAATCGGATAGGCCGAAGAGCCTTGGCGAGAAATTGGCCGAGTATGTGGCTCGGCCACCTCAGCCGATACTCCGCCTTTACGGCGGTTTCAGCACCGAGGTAGCTGACGGCCGGAGGGTCCTACACTTCGCCGTAAGGAACGGCCTCCCGCTCCCGCTACTTTACGGGATATATGTCGAGGCCGATGGCGAGTACCTGGAGAAGACCGACCACATCGGCCCGTTCAGTATCGATAACTGGATTTTGGATATGGAAAACAAGGCAGAATCTAAGGTCAATATCAGGGTCGGACTGCTGCCGTTTGAGATACTTACCGACAAGGCGAGGTTGACGTATGAACAAGAACGAGATTTTAAAAATAGCTAGAACACTGCTCAAACCCGCAGGCCCGAAGGAAGGGCCTCCTCTGCCAGACAGCTGGGACATCTCATGGCCCGGTTTCCTCACGAGGGGTGTCAAGCGTCTGATTGAGGAACCACCATGGAAAACAATCCCGGAGCGAGGACTCAAAGAGGAACTGAGGCGCGAGTTTGAGGTGGTTACCGGGCAGAAGCTTTAAAGGGGGCAAGCATGGCTGATGTAGTTGTAATTGAAATAACTAAGCCTCTTCCGGAAGAGGCGGTAGCCGAGAGTACTTACAAGATTGAAGGCTCTGTAAAGGTGTTCGATGCTGTCGGCGCGCCCCCCTTTGTCTATGCCGAGGTCAAATATAAGGAGTGGTATAAGCCCGATTTCGCCGAAGAGAAGGAGTACATCAGGGGCTGGCCGGTACCCATTACCGGGGGCTTCTCAATTGACTTCAAGCCGGAGAAAGAGGGTGACTACGAGGTTAAAGTAATTGCCACCCCGGCCCTCATACCACTTCCGGCTATCGGAGTATGGCCCACGTTGAGCGAAAGCGATGTGATGAAGGTATCCGTCGGGCAGAAACCTCCGGCCGTTTTCAGGTTCGCAGGCGTTACGATTGACGGAAACAAAGTGCCTCTAGGCAATCACGACGCCGATTCCGGGCTCTTGATACAGAAGAAAGTCACCGATACCCTGGAGATAATCCCATCATATGAGTGGGTTGGCGCCAGCAAAACGGCCACGATAAGCATCAAGGCCGGTTACAAAGATTGGGCCGGCAACTTCACGCCGAAGACCGAAGCTTACACCCGTACCGTTGAGTTGCCTGAGTCACCCGATACTCCCTACTCCGGCGTGATTGAAGAGGCGATAATAATCCCCCTCACTGCCTGTGTCGATATCAGTGATGGCGCCATAGAAATCGTCGCCAAGCTGCCTGGCATGGACGACTACATAACTCAAATCTGGAATGTCTATGCAACGAAGGCGCCGGTGGTCAACTTCAGATTTTCCGCCATCGACATTGATGGAAACATGGTAGAACTTACCGACCATGACGCCGATTCCGACCTGCTGCTCCCAAAGACCACTGCCGAACGCCTAGAGGTGGTTCCCGCCTTTGAATGGCAGGGGCCAAAAAAGACGGCGACAATAAGCATCAAGGCCGGCTACAAAGACTGGGCCGGTGGGTTTACACCAAAGAGTGGGGCATATACCCATAGTATCGAGTTGCCAGAGTCAATCGAGACAGTTTACCAGGGTCAACTGGCAAGCCCGATAAATGTTCCGCTTACCGCCTGCGGCGGCCTCACCGACGGTGCGCTGGAGGTGGTGCTCAAGATTTCCGGCACGCCTGATTACATCTCTCACATCTGGAACGTCTACACAACGAAGTCGCCGGAGGAAGTAATAGATTTCGACCTCACCCGGCCGACGGCCTCGCCAT
>CAYYVO010000018.1:9906-13118 GCA_964475175.1 uncultured Dehalococcoidaceae bacterium
GATCGACAGAAGAGACGTTGAGGTTGAGATATATGTCGGCGGTAAGCTGGCCAAGGAGGATGAGTGGGATGATGTCTATTACGTCAAGTCGCCGGAGGAAGTAATAGATTTCGACCTCACCCGGCCGACGGCCTCGCCATCGGAGGTAAACCCCGGTAGCACCGTCACGATCACTTGCCCGGTAAAATCGAAATGCACGAAGTTACAGACGGCTACCGCCAAGGTCTATATCTACGAGGGAAGCGTTTATGCCGGCCATGGCACGCTCTTGGTGACCAAAACAGTCAGTTTCAGCATTTCTCCAGGGCAGACATACAATGCCGTCGTCAGCCATACGGCCGTTGCCGGCACGATCGACAGAAGAGACGTTGAGGTTGAGATATATGTCGGCGGTAAGCTGGCCAAGAAAGGCGAGTGGGATGATGTCTATTACGTCAAGGCTGTGGAATATAATGGGACAATAATCGAGAAGGAACTGGAGTATAATGAGTCCCGCGCCTCCATTCCGGCCTTCAATATCACACAGAACGAAAAAGGCTTGGTACACGTCTGGGGACGTAACGATATGAACACCACCCAACGAATGGGGATTTGGTGGCGAATAAAGAACCCGGCCGCCACCGCCGTCGAGGAATACGGCGTATGGGAAGCCGCACCATATACAAGCCCCGGTAGCGCTCACGAGTTCATCGGCGGTAGGTTTACCCTTGACCGGGCGGGAACCTACACGATAGACCTGGTTCTGTATATGAACCCGGACGATACCCAAATCGCTGATAGGTACACCGGGACTTTGTGCACTGTCGCAGCGGCACCATCCGGTATCAGTTTCAAGGTCTCAATCTGGGGGGTCCCCTCGGACTTCGGCATCTACCAGAAGTGGTGGGCCTACTACTGGGACCCGGGCATTAATGATTTTGTCAGTTGCGGGAAGTGGTACAGCAAGACCGAAAAGATTACCTTCAGCAATGTCCAACCGGGCGGTTACTTGGCCGTCTTTCTGAAAAGAAACTCGACGGTCTCTTCGCAATACACCAGCCCCAGTTTCCAGGCTGTGAACGGCGGAAGCTATACCTACGATGTCCAAACTAATGCGATTTACGGTTAAAGGGGAAAGCGATTTTCATGGCTAACGAAGAGTGGGAAAAATTAAAAGAGGCTCTTAAGAAGCCATCGACAGAGGAGGCCAGGAAAGCGGCTGCCGAAGCCTTTGAGCGGTACCAGGCAGTCAGGCTGGCTCAGGGGAGTCATTCCAATCCGACGCTCGTGTCACTGGGGCTGCGAAAGAATTATCCCCACGCCGTGCCTGTTGACAAAATCCCCCAGGAGTTGAAGAGAAATCCGGAGTTTTTCGAGCTTATGAGAAAGATCGTGGCCAAGGAGAAAGGCTAGTGCCCACCGCAGTTTTAATGCCCGATTTCGACCTACCCACGCGTTCAGCCTCTGGCTTTCTGCTGAGGTACATTGCGCCAAGGGTCGAGCCGGTGCAGCTCTTCTCCGTATTGGTCCGCAGGATGCTGTTTCAGCTTTCCGCACCCCAGTCCGACATAATCATCGGGGTGGGACATGGCGATGTAGATGTTTTCACCGGGCATAATGAAGCTGTAATCCTTGAGGTCGGCAAGTATAACCCGAGGGAAGCCCGGGGCAAGGTGATAAAACTCCTGTCCTGCCAGTGCGGGGTGGATTTGGGCCCCGACCTCGTCCAAAACGGAGCTTTGTCAGTGGCGGCCTACGTGGATGATTATGTCTGGATTATGGATTCCGACCTTGCCTCAACACCCTGGGCCGACGCGATGGCTGCCAGCAGCCTGCTACCGGTGGTCGACGGGCTAAACGCCCTGCTCGACGGGAAAACAGCCAGGGAGGCCTTTGATATGGAGCTTCAAGGCTACACAAGGAACGTCGAGATTGAAGAGGACGAGCTGATAAAAAGCTGTTTGGAGTTCAACCGGGACAATGCTGTCCTGTTAGGTGACCCCGCGGCGCGAGTGAGGGCAAGACCGAAAATAACACTGCCTATGTCTCCGCCGCCAATTATACTCCCAATTTCTTAAGGGAAGGAGGTGATGAATCGCTGAAAAATACTTGACAAATTCCCCTATTTATGTCCACAATTACAAGTTAAAGGCGGATAGTTGCTGAGACATGAGGGTTTCGGCTATCCGCCTTTACTCTTTACATTAGCAACCATCCGCCATGAACGGGGCAAGCAACCTTCGCTAAAAGGTTGAGCGCTTGCCCCGTTCTCTTTTGGCGGTGGTTGCTCCCCCAAAAAGGAGGTAAAGCCATATGGGGAAAATGCCCGAGCTCAAGACAGTAGTTGACTCCATCGCTGACGGAGCCGTCGACCTGGCAGAGGGACCAGTGAGAGTTGCCGAGAACATGGCTGCAACCGCCACGAGCTTCGCCGAACATGTCAAGGCAAACATGGACGACTTCAAGAATCGGATGCCCGAGGACCTCTCAGCGATACCCGACTGCGCCATGAAGGCGGTGGCTCATACGGTTTCCGACGGTATCAGTTTTTTCGAAGGCGTCGGTAAAGGTGTCCATGACACCCTTGATGGGGTCAAAAACCAGATCAGGCGAGTCACCGGCTAGCCGGTGACTCTAATTTCTATTCAGGAGGTTAAATATGAGCTACAAAAATCCGAAAGAACTCTTGACCGCTGCTGCTGCGCTCCCGGCGGCGATAGAAGAAAAACTACCAGCAGGGGCGCCCAAGGTCTCAACGAAGCTGCTGGAGGCCACGAATAAGCTCCCCGATTTACCCGATTTCATCATTGAGTTCCCCAACCTTCCGGCCGTACCCGAATTCCCTGAGCTCCCTGGGGCGACACTCCGCAGGTACGTTACCGATGTCGAGGTAAGACCGGCGGCGCCATCGCCGCCGCCTACAAAACCGCTGGGGGAGGAAATCCTGTCGTAAGACGGAATGAAACCCTAATCTTAAGGAGGAAACCATGAAAGTAGCAGGACTATCAGCATTAGCCAAAAAAGAAATCAGCATGTACGGCCTGAAATACAACCTGGCCCCGCTCGATGCTGAAGAGCAGGCCATCCTTGAGGATAACTTCAACAAGCTGCTGGGCACCACCGACAGCCAGGTGAGGAGAATCTTTGAGGAGAGGGCTGATACCATCGTTGCCGGCATCATGGCCATCAACGATAAGCTGAACCGGCGCAAGTTCCGCGGCATGAACCCGGGC